>NZ_JBSWYG010000007.1:0-231335 GCF_056160985.1 Roseibium sp. AWQ4_290 | reverse complement strand
AAACAAAGACACAGGATCAGTTGCAACCTTGCCACGACCAACGACCTTCCCATCCCGGTCCTTCACGCAGAACGAAGTCTCTTCCTTCGAAACATCAAATCCAACATACTCCGACACGGTCACTCTCCTTTTATGCCTCTTGGGGCGTGTGCTACGACCCCGCATCATAGGCTCAGGAGAGTGGCCGCCGGAATGACGCTATGTATAAATTCAAAATCGCGGTCCCGGCCGTTTGCCTCAGATTACAATCGTGACCGGCCGGACAGCATCGATCCCGTCAAGGCGCACGTCACAGCCAATGGCATAGGCTCGCACCCCTGCCGCCCGGGCAGAGGCAAAGGCCTCAGCATAAACCGGGTCGATATCGCCCGCCAGGCTGATCTGGTCACAATCTGGCCGCTGAACGAGAAATACCATGGCCGCCTGATGGCCTTCGGTCACCATGTCCGACAATTCAACGAGATGCTTGGCCCCGCGGGCTGTCACGCTGTCGGGAAATTCGGCCAGTCCCGGCTCGCGCATCAGATGGGCATTTTTCACCTCCACATAGGTCTTGCGCCCGTCAACATCCTCCAGCAGAAAATCGATGCGGGAATTCTTGCCGTATTTGACCTCCCGGCGCAGGGAGGCAAAGCCGGTCAGTCCCTCGATCCGCCCGTCTTGCAATGCCTCTTCCACCAGCTTGTTGGGGTGGGCCGTGCTGATCCCCACAAGAGCGTCATCGACCTCGGCCACTTCCCAGGAATATTTCAGCTTGCGGGCCGGATTGTCCGAACGGGAGAGCCAGACCCTCATGCCCGGCTCTTTGAGCCCGAGCATGGACCCCGGATTGGCACAATGGGCTGTGACCTCTTCCCCGCCAGAATCCAGGATCACATCCGCCAGAAAACGCTTGTAGCGTTTCACAAGACGGCCACTGATGAGAGGCGCGGAAAATTGCATGGCGTTTCCCAAGTCCCATTCTTTAGAGAATACAGATTTGACAGCCGGTTTATTTGGACCAGAAATCCGGGTCGAGCAGAACCAGCACGGTGAAGAGTTCGAGACGGCCGACCAGCATGGCAAAGGAGAGCAGCCATTTGGCACCATCGGGCAAAGGTGCGAAATGACCGGCAGGGCCTATCATCGGCCCAAGGCCCGGCCCGACATTGCCGACGGAGGTGGCCGCCGCCGAAATCGCCGTGACCAGATCCAGGTCAAAGAAGGACAGTGCCACGGTGATAATGCCGACCGATCCCATATAGACCACCAGAAAGGCCAGAACCGAGAAGGACAGTTCCGGCGTCAGCCGGGTGCCTGCATATTCTTCCGACACGATCCGGTGCGGACGCACCATCCGGCGCAAATGAGCGCGCACTGTTCCAAAAAAGACCAGAAAACGGAAAATCTTGATGCCGCCGGTGGTCGATCCGGTGCAGCCACCGACAAACATCAGCAGCAAGGTGATGCCCACGACAGGTGCGCCCCACTGGGAGAAGTCCCCAAGCGCATATCCTGTGCCGGTGACGATGGAGACCACGTTGAATGTCGCCCGCAGCAGAGCCTCGTCAAAGGCAAAATGCATTTTGACCCCTAGATACACCGTAAGGGTCAGCGAGACGAGCAGCAGGAACCCGAGCAAGGCCCGCACCTGCGGGTCCCGCCACAATTGCAGCGGATGACCGCGCAGGGCCTGAATGATCAACACGAACGGCAAGGCGCCGATGATCATGAAGACAATGGCAACCCAGCCCGATGCAGGGTTCTTGAAATAGCCGAAGGACAAGTCATGGGTGGAATAGCCGCCGGTCGCAATCGTCGTCAGCGCATGGTTGAAGGCATCGAACAGCTCCATGCCCGTGGCCAGATAGGCAGCAATACATAGAACGGTCAAAAACAGATACGCAAGGCCGATCAGCCGGATCAGTTCAACGGAGCGGCTGACGATTTTCTCCGACCGGTCCGAACTTTCACTTTGAAACAGCTGCATTCCGCCGATCCGCAGGAACGGCAGCAAAACGATGGCCATGACGATGATCCCGACGCCGCCCATCCATTGCAGCATGGACCGCCAGACGAGCAGGCCGGGCGGCAATCCGTCGAGTCCGGTCAGAACGGTGGACCCGGTGGTCGTAAAGCCGGACACTGCCTCGAACACCGCATCCGCATAGCCAATGCCGAGCCACAAGAACGGCAGCGCACCGAAGGCGGGCAAGGTGGCCCAGGCAAGTGTGGTGAGAATGAAGGTCTGGCGCGTGTCGAGCCCATCCCGCAAAGCGCCCCCCACCGCAATCGACAGCAGCATGCCGACCATGCCCGTCAGAAGGGCGGAAAAGACAAAGGCCTGCCAGTCAGCATTTTTCTGGGCAACATCGACAACCGCCGGAATGAGCATGGCGGCCGCAAGACCGACATACAGAAATCCGAGAACGTTCAATACTGGTCTGATGGAAATCAAGCAGAACTCGCCCCGAATACTGTTGTAAAAATCAGGCGGACATCCTTCCAGGACCCCGGCTCATGGTCCTAGCGCTTTTCGGCCCGTTTTCCAATGGCCTCCCGGCCCCTTCCCCCCAAGTTAGCGGGTGTCCCTGCCAAATTAGGTACTCAGGCACCGTTCCGGAAAGACAAAATGTCCAAAAATCCGGTTCAGTCAGACAAAATTCGGACCGGCTCTTCCAGTTTCAGCACTTTCGCCCTCGTCAGCAGGCAAAACCCGCCCCCCGAGAACAGGATAAACAACTAAAAACGCTGCGTAATATAGAGTTCCTCAGTATAAAGACGCAGCGTTTAAGTCACTAAAGAAACCGTATTCATATATATGAAACAATTCAGAAACCCGCACATGTAAAAATAGAAAAAATCAAGAAAATAACCAAATTTCTGAAATTTTGTTCAGGGATTCGTAGTAAATTTTTACTACTCTTGGATGCATAAGAAAAAACACGCCCAACAGCCGAATGAAGGAATTGGTGCGATCAATATGCTTGGATTACAGTCTCTGGCCTTCCGAACCAGTGTTGTTTTGTCGGCTCTGGTCCTGTTCAGCATTGGCCTGATCGCGGCGGTCGGCTATGTGGAAATTTCAAGCAGCAGCCAGAAGACGGCCAAGTTCCGCCTCGACCTGATCTCCCGCGTCTCCGTCTCCCTGCTGACACAGACCAGCACCTCCCCCTTCCGCACACAGTATGATTCAGAAGGTCATCCGCGGTCCTTGCGCATTGCAAATACCCGCAAATCAGACGCCTTCCGCCCGGATTCGAAAAAGATCGGACAGCTGCGCACCCTTGCAAGCGCAATCGAGGGCACGGCCCGGCTGTTCAAGTGGACCAGCAGCCATACAACTTTCACAACGGTGGCAACCAGTCTGGCCGGCCCACCCGGCAACCAGATGATGTCCGGGTCCATCACGTCAGGGCATCCTGCCTATACCGCCCTTCTGGCCGGTCAGCCCTATCTGGGCAAGATGCCGGTTGACGGCCATCAGCGGCTCGCATTTCTCATTCCCGTCCTCACAGATGAGCGCGAATTGCTTGGCGCAGTGGAAGCCGATGCCGGCTGGGTGGACGATCTGGCCGAGACCGAACAGCGGCACCATATGCGGATCGTGGCTGCTGCCATTCTGATCATTGCTTCCTTCGTGCTGCTTGCCGGTCTTTATCTGCGCTTTGAGCTGTACCCGATCCGGCAGCTGGCCCGCAATGCGGATAACCTGGCCAACGGCAACCAGCCCGAGCGCATCCCCTATTGCGACCGGCGGGACGAAATCGGCGATCTGGCCCATGGGCTGGAGCGGGTGACCGTGCTGCAGGATAAACTTCACAAGCTAGCCTACACAGACCCAGTGACAACGGCCGGAAACCGCACCCGCTATTTTTCCGACCTCAACAAGCTGATGCAGCAGGCCCGCAATGGCGATAGCTGCGGGTCGCTGGTTCATTTGGATTTCAAGGGTTTTGCCAAGATCAACGACACATTCGGCCACCATGTCGGCAACCGGGTCCTGATCCTTGCCTATGCGCGCCTGGCCCGGGTCTTCGGTCCGGCTGCAAAGATCTCCCGCATTTCCGGCGACGACTTCTGCATTCTTCTGCCCGATGACGAAGACGGCAATGCAGCCGAAGAATGCGCCAAGCGCGCGGTCGCGGCCCTGACAACACCGTTCAACATCACGGAAGGCGAAATCCGGGTGGAGCCCAGCATCGGCATTGCCCTGCTGCCCCGTGATGCCCAGGATGCGGAGAACGCCCACCGGGTGGCCGGGCTTGCCCTCAGAGCCGCGAAAGACCTGAGCGGCAGCCGCTATGTTTTCTTCTCCGCACCGCTCAACGAGCGCGTCCAGACCGAGATGTTGACGGAAACCCTGCTGCGCAGCGCCCTGAAAACCAAATTGCTCGCCCTGCACTACCAGCCCCAGATCTGTCCTGTCAGCCACAAACTGATCGGCCTGGAGGCTCTTGTGCGCTGGCCGAGCGAAAAGCGCGGTTTCATTCCGCCTTCCGAATTTGTGCCGATCGCTGAAAAATCCACTCTGATTCTGGAACTGGGCCACTATGTTCTGGAGTTGGCCTGTGCCCAGATCGCTCACTGGATCAGCATGGGCTTCGACTTCGGCCATGTGTCCGTCAATGTGTCGCCTCAGCAGTTCCGCCAGCCGCGTTTTGCCAAGGACGTCAAGACGGTTCTGGAAACCTACAACATTCCTCCCAGCGCTCTGTGCCTGGAAGTGACTGAAAACGTCTTTCTCGACACCAACGAGCAGCAGGTGCTCGACATTCTGTCCAAACTGCAGAAGATCGGTGTTCAGCTGTCACTGGACGATTTCGGCTCCGGCTATTCGTCCCTGATCTACCTGCACCGTCTGCCCTTCCAGGAACTGAAGATCGACCGTGCCTTTATTCAGCAGGTGGAAGGCAAACCCCAGAATACACAATTGTTCCAGGCCATTGTCGGTCTGGGCCACAGTCTTGGGCTCCGGGTGATTGCGGAAGGCGCCGAAACCGAAGACGAACTGGCCCTTGCAACGGCCAATGGCTGCAGCGCGGTCCAGGGGTTTGTTTTCAGCCCCGCCCTTCCGGCCGAGCAGCTTGAGGACCGTCTTGCGATGATCCAGACCAAGAGGAAGAAGCGCGCAGTCTGACGATAGAGTAATACTTAGCGCAATTCCGGTCAGAAGCCGCCTTTGGTATCGAGTGCGGCGAATGACTGGAATGGGCCCAAAGTGCGGGAAAATAGACCCTGTGCAAATGGCCGCTTCACGTTGTCGGCAGCGGCACGTCAGGCCACTTGGTCGTGAGTTCTGCTTGAACACCGCGCTCCAGATAGGTCGATAGAACCACATAGCTTTTCGTACCCTTGACCCCCGGCAGAACGTAGAGCTGTGCCAAGAATTCCTCCAGCGCCTGTGCGTTCGCGGTGCGTACCTTCATTATCACGCAGGTATCACCGGCAACAGAGTGCATCTCTTCAATCTCCGGGAAGTCATGAAGCCTCATCATGCGCTCACTTTTTCCCCAGCCATCAGCATCCACATGCACAAAGGCCAGGAAGTTTTTTCCGCAAACCGGACCATCAAGCTGAGCACCGATCCGCTTAATAGCGTTCTGCCTCAATCGCTTGACGCGCTCATGCACAGCGGGAGCGGAAAGACCGACTTGATCGCCGATGTCAGCGTATGTGGCGCGGCCATCTTCAGTCAGGGCGGCTAATATCTTTCGGTCGAATACGTCAAGGACGCGCGTTGGTGACATCGTCTGCTGAACATCCTCTGTTTCTTCCCCCATGTCGTCATCTTCTCCTTTCGATACGCGCTTTCTTTGGCAAAAAGCAGATATCACGAAAGGATATTCAGATGAAGACTCGAGAAATCAATCCCGCCACTGGCATATACCCGGCAACACGAGATTACGTTCACGCCATGGAGGTAACTGGCGCGACGAGGCAATTGTTCGTCAGCGGAACAATGGGCTTAGCTGAGAATGGCTCAGTCCCCGACAACCTGGACGAACAACTCGAATTGCTCTGGAAGAACATTCAGCGCATCTTGGCGGTAGCAGAAATGTCTCTTTCGAACATTGTTCGAGTGACCAGCTATCTTGCTCGGCCCGAATATGCCGCGAAGAATCAAGCCGCGCGCGAGAAAGCTCTAAACGGTGGAGTGGTCCCGACAACGGCTATAGTCGTTACAACACTCGACCCGTCTTGGCTGGTGGAGGTCGAGGTCATCGCCATGAGCTAGAAATTTCCAGACACGGAAGTCCGCATAGCCGCCGCGAACTTCAGTTAAGTCCGCATTGCCGTTATAAAAACGGGACGAGATGAAGGGGGGTAGGTTCAATACCAACCGCACTTAACAGGACCCGTTCTGACCTTGTTTGGAGCCTGCTTGGTCCGGAGCGAGCCGCAGGGCGATACGGACTATCGTCCAAGGCGCGCGACGCCGCCAAACAGGCTCCAAACACGGCCTCTGGTGGCTCGTACCGGCCCGCCGGACGGCGTTGCGCGCCATTGAACAGCTGATCCTGGCTCTGATCTTCATCCGTGCCTTTGGCCTCGGCCCTCTGGCGGGCATTTTGGCCATTGCCGTGTCTGAAATCGGGACGTTCTCGAAGCTCTTTTCCGAAGCCATCGAAAACACGTCCAAAAAGCCGGTGGACGGCGTGAAGGCCTCCGGTGCCGGACCGCTGCAGACCATCCGCTATGCCACGTTACCACAAGCCCTGCCCGTGATCCTGTCGGTCATTCTCTACAATTTTGAATCGAACACCCGCTCCGGCACCATTTTGGGCATTGTCGGGGCGGGCGGGATCGGCTTTTTGCTGGCGGACCGCATCAGCGCCTATAAGTGGCCGGAAGCCTGGACGATGATCTTCCTGATTATCCTGACCGTCTATCTGATTGACGGCTTTTCCGATTTCTTGCGCCGGAAGATCATCGGCAGGGATGAACGCAGCCGGGCCTGACAAGCCTCGGCAACAAGAGGGATTGCCCCTTGTGTTGATCGGATGGCTCCCGGTCACAAACCAACCGGCTGAAAGGGGGTCTTCAGAGCACCCTTTTCCCCTGGCGCCAGGCCTGTTTGACAAAGGGATGGCTGCCCTCGACCCCCACATGCAGAAGATCTGCCCGTTTGCCCGGGGCAATCTCCCCCCGGTCGGTCAGGCCAGCCACAGCCGCCGGCGTTTTTGAGACCATGCGCAGGGCAGACGGTAAATCGTCGGCAAAGCTCTCGTCAAACCCCATATGGAAAGCGGCATCCAGCAGTGAACGAGGCACGTAGTCGGAGGCCAGAATATCCACCAGCCCTTCGGCCATCAGGTCTCTGACCGCGACATTGCCTGATTGCGAGCCCCCGCGCAGCACATTGGGTGCGCCGCCGACCACATGCATGGACTGAGCCTTGGCCTTGCGCGCTGCCTCCAGGGTGCAGGGGAATTCGGACACCGTGATCCCCTCGCCCACGGCTTCATCAATATGCTCCAGCTCCGTATCGTCGTGACTGAGCAGCGGCAAGCGTTCGGCATGGGCCAGGGCCACAATGGCTGGGCGTACCCTGGCGCTGATCTCATCGGAAAAATTCAAAAGCTCCTGCGTCGCCCGCTCGACCGTCGGGCGCGCCTCCCCAGTCTCGGCCATCCGGCGCTCGATATAGGCCTCGACATCCCGGCTCTGGCGCCGGCCCGGCAGGTGTTCCATAACGGACACCATGCGCACAATATCCTTGCCGATATTGTCTTCGGTCAGCCGGACTGTTTCCTCATCGGTGATTTCGCACCGCAAATGCACCAGGTGCTCCGATCTGAGCATTCCGGCAAACTGGGCTTGTTGCAGCGCGTCGATCATCGGGCCGAGAATTTCGCGCCGTTCCGGGTTCTTTATGGTGGCGCCAACACATAGGCTGTCAAACACGGTGGTCACACCGCTGCCAATGATCTGCGCATCATGGGCAAGGGCCGCCCGCACCGGATCCCAGCGCACATGGGCACGCGGAAAGATATGCTTTTCGAAATGGTCGGTGTGAATGTCGACCAGTCCCGGAAGCAGATAATCCCCGCCAAGGTCAATCCCCGCGCCCGGCGCGAGCCCGGTGTCGATAGAGACGATCTTGCCGCCGGAGAACGTGACATGCCCGTCCATGACCTCGTCGGCCAACACAATCCGGGCATTTTTGAGGATGATCAGGTCCTCCCCTGTAGACAACGTCTTTCCGGCGACTGTCATGGCCCACTCCAAGGCAGCGGCCCAGGCACACCGGCCAGGGCCCTTCGGTCCAAATTCAGCAAAGAAGCCTTCTACCCGCTGCTGCCCGGCGATTTGTGACAATTTGGGCAAGAGAGTGTGACAATTCACAGCCCTTATCCGGGGGAAAGCGTCTGAAGAGTCACATGAGCGTAAGCGGCCTACCGAACCATGGTCAACCGGTTCCAGTCCGCATAGTCGGGAGATCCTTCCCGGCGGATCTCACCCTGATAGCCGAATTCGATCAAATGCACCATCACCGAAGCGTCTCCTACCAGAATGACAGAGTAGCTCTCCGGCAGATCCGACGCACTCAGATTGCGCTCATTGCCAAAATCCGGCCA
The DNA here is from genome assembly GCF_056160985.1 of Roseibium sp. AWQ4_290. NCBI lineage: Bacteria > Pseudomonadati > Pseudomonadota > Alphaproteobacteria > Hyphomicrobiales > Stappiaceae > Roseibium > Roseibium sp. AWQ4_290. The sequence continues at coordinate 222,774 of NZ_JBSWYG010000007.1, read as the reverse complement.
GCCGGCATGGTTGGTCCCCCTTGGGGCGCTGAACGGCACCCCGTGAAAGGAGCCCGACAGGGGCAAATGACAATGGCCATGGAACAAATGCCGGATGCGCGTCCGGTAGCGGCCAATCAGCGCTCCGAAGGCTTCAGCATCCTGCAACATGATCTTGTCCATGGGGGCAATGCCGGTCGGCACCGGATTGTGATGCAGGAACAAAAACACATCGCCGCTGGAGGCAGCCAGCTGCGCCTCAAGCCAGCCCAGCCGGGTTTGACAATAGAATCCGGCATGGGAGTTGGGGGCCCAGGTGTCCAGAAAAAGTGCCTGGCCTTGGGATAGTTCCAGAGCGGATTGCACAAACCCGTTGACATCCGCAAGTTCGGGAAAGACGGACAGGAACACATCCCGTTCATCGTGATTGCCAATGCACAGCTGCACCGGTACCGGAACGGCGGCGATCAGATCCTTCAGCCGGAGATAATCCTCCCGGTCCCCCCAGTCCGACAAGTCCCCGGTGATGACGAGGGCCTCCGCATCCGGGTGATGGGCGAGCGCGTGGGCCAATGCCGCTTTGAAATTCGCCTCCGGATCCCGCCCCCCAATGGTGTCGCCCGGTTTTGTCAGGTGAATATCCGTAAGCTGGAGAAGCTTCATGTCTTCCTCCCTTCTTCTTTATGAAAACCGCTGCCCGCACGGACGGGCAGCGGTCTGAGTGCGGTGATAAGGACGGCTTAGTTGCCGGACGGCAGCAGGTCGCTGACTTCTTCGGAAAGCTCGTCCTGAAGGGCGGGCATGTCGTCGTATTCTCCGGTCACAATGCCTTCGATGCCGTCATAGATGACCTGGGTGATGGCAAGGCCATTGTCCCCCGGATAGGCCTGCCAGTCGCGCAGCAGCGGCAATTCACGCACGGCCGTTTCCTTGTTCGGGTTCTTCTTGTAGAAATCCGCCAGGATCACCTCGTTGGCCGCCTTGTTCGGCGGCATGTAGCCGGTCGTGCGGGCGACTTCGGCAGCCCCTTCGCCGGAGGTGATGAATTTCAGCCACTTCCAGGACGCATCCAGCACTTTCGGATCATCGCTCGCCGACACCAGCATGGCGGCATTGCCGCCCGCCGGCAGGCCTTTCGGACCGCTGGCCACAAAGCCCGGATACTCATTGGTTTTCAGATCAAACGGGCCTTTGGAGCGCTCAACGGCTCCCAGGGCAGAGGTGGACCAGTACATCATGCCGATCTCACCGGCAGAAAAGGACGCAAGCGCCGCTTTCCATTCGATGTTCTGCATCTTGCAGCCCCGGAACAGGGACTTCATGGTCTCAAGCGACTTCAGGCCTTCCGGCGACGCAATCTGAAACTTGCCGTTTTCCATAGTCGGCTTGTCCTGGGACCACATCAGAGCCTGCAGGAACCAGTTGCCGGTGATGTTCCAGCCCCAGAACATCGGGTTCTTCACGCCCGCCTCATGCAGCTTGCCACAAACTCCGATCACGTCATCCCAGGTTTTGGGCAGCTGATCCGTCGATGTGATCCCGGCCTTGGCCATCAGATCCATGTTGTAATAGCCTACCGGCAGGGACACGGAGAACGGCAGGCCGTAGATCTTGCCGTTGAACGTGCTGAGCGACAGCATGGCATCGTGATAGCCGTCTTTCGCAAAGTCTTCCTCTTTCACGATGAACGGTTCCAGGGATCTGGCAATACCCTTGTCCACCAGAATGGCCTGGCGGTTGAGGCCCTGCATGGTCACATCCGGCAAGGTGCCGGCCACGGCTTCGCGCAGGATCGTGTTGGTGCCGTCCTCATAGGATTCGTAGGTCGCCCGGAACTTGATCTCGATATTCGGATACTGCTCCTTGAATTTCGGCAGGATCTTTTCGTAAGTCACATCGAAAAGATGGCTGTAAGGATATGCAAACTCGACGGAAACCAGATCTTCTGCCCGGGCTGCCGTTACCGACAGCAGCAGCGCTATTGCAGTGAGGGTCTTTTTCATGGAACTCTCCATATGTTGCCATGGGACCGGCAGGTCGCCAAACATGTCCGGTCCCGAGTGATCCCCGTTGCGGGATTTCGGTGATGGGACCGCCGCAAGGCGGTCCCGCAAACTGGCCGGGTCATTTCATGCCCGACAGGGTGATGCCTTCGATGAAGCGCCTCTGGGCAACTAGAAAAGCGGCGATCAAGGGTGTCACGATGATCGTGGCAGAGGCCATCATCGGCCCGAAATTGTCGCCATCCGCATCGCCCTTGAATTCCCGCAGACCCAGGGGCGGCGTGAACAGGGAGCGATCGCCAGTGACCACGATGCGCGGCCAGAAATAGTCGTTCCAATGGGCGACCACCGAGAAGATCGCAAAGGCCAGAAGCGCGGGAACTGCAGTCGGCAGCATGACCTTCCAGATGATGGAAAATTCGCTCATGCCATCCATGCGGGCGGCGTCGATCAGATCGTCCGGAACCGTCATGAAAAACTGGCGCATCAGAAAGATGCCGAAAACCGAAATGGTCCAGGGAATGACCAGGGCCGCATAGGTGTTGGTCAGCCCGAGCTTGGCCAGCATGATATAGAGCGGCAGCGCGATGGCATGGACCGGGATCAACAGGCAGAACAGCACCAGTCCGAACACTGCCTCCCGGCCCCAGAAGCGCAGCTTGGCAAGCGCATAGGCACAGGGAAGCGCGACCAGAACCTGCAGGAAGAAGATCGAGGCGGTCACCACCACCCAGTTGAAGAGGTAGCGCAGAAGCGGTGCCTTCTGAAAGGCGGTGGTATAGTTGTAGACGACCGGCGTCACCATGCAGTCGGCGGCCGCCTTGCCCAGCGCAACGCAGTACTCATCCCGGAAGGGCGCCTGGGAGCCGAAAAATCCGCCTGTGTTCTGCAGGATTTCCGCAGGGCTTTTGAAGCTGTAGCTCAGCATCACGTAAAACGGCAGAAGCACGATCAGGCTGCCCAGGATCAGCACCACATGTTTCAAGGTTTCGGTTGCCGAGAACCGGAAGGACGGCATGCTTGCTGCATGATGTACTGGAAGAACTGTCTCGCTCATGTGTAATGCACCCTGCGTTCGACCAGCCAGCGCTGGAGCACTGTCAGCAACATGACAAAGCCCAGGAAAACCACGGTGATCGCTGCACCAATGCCCATGAGGTTCTGCTGGATCGCCTTTTCATAGATTGCGAACATCATCACATAGACGGATTTGGAGGGGCCGCCGCCTTGCGGATAGAATGCTTCCACCGTGTCAAACACCTGGAAGGACCGGATCAACGATATGGTGACAACAAAGACAGTGGTCGGCCCCAGCATCGGCCAGGTGACCAGCCGGAACCGGTCCCAGGCGGATTGGGCGCCATCCATCTCCGCGGCGTGGTAAAGCTCACGCGGAACGGATGTGAGCCCGGCCAGATAGAGCACCATGTTAAAGCCGAAGCCCTGCCAGACCCCGATAAAGGCGACCGTCCAGATGGCGTAATGCCGATCGGTCAGCCACAAGGGAAAGCCCTGCGCGCAGCTGCCGGCATACCAGCTCCAGCTTTCCAGAAACGAGCCACAGCCCCGGGCCAGCTTGGCATTGACGATGCCGATGGTCGGATGAAGGGCAAATTCCCATACAATTGCCATGGCGATCAGCGCCGCCATCACAGGCAGAAAATAAATGGTCTTGTAGAGGTCGCCGAAGCGCTTCGTTGACTTGATCAGAAGGGCTGCACCCAGGCCCAGCCCGACCGACAGCGGCACCACCACAAACACATAGCGGAACGTGGCTCCGAACATCTTTTCATAGGTCGATCGGGTGAAGATCTTTTCGTAATTCTCCAGTCCGACAAAGGCGGCGCCAGGGTTGCCAAGGCTGTAATTGGTGAAACTGAGAACACCAGCCACCGCAACCGGTACCAGCAGGATCAGCACCATGAGCAGCAGCGCAGGTGCCACAAACCAGTAAGGGGCTCTGCTCGGCTGCATCACGCCACCTCGGCCACAGTACCGGACGAGGCCTTGCTCAAGCCGATCCGCTTGCCGTCCCTGCCGAACACGAGAGCCTGGCCTGGAACCCGCTGGACCTGGACGGACTGACCCAAAGAAACCGCGAGTCCTTCGGCCGGGGTCACCCGGACCACCAGCCGGTTCCCTCCGTCAAGCACCGCCACATGAAGATAAATATCCGCGCCAAGATTTTCTTTGTGCACAACCTTGCCGCCAAGACTGTCGGGAGCATCTTGCGCGCACAGCACCAGATGCTCCGGCCGCAAGCCGATGCTCACGTCCCCGGCATCTCCGGCGCCGCCCGCACCGGCAATCCGCGACAGAACGATGCCCGCACATTGCGCCACCCCCCCGGCATCAAGTCTGCCCCGCAGCAGATTGATCTTCGGCGCCCCGACAAACTCCGCCACCCGCAAATCTTGCGGATCGTTGTAAATCTCTTCCGGCGTGCCGAGCTGTAAAATGTCCCCGCTCATCATCACCGCCATGCGGTCGGACATGGTCAGCGCCTCCGCCTGATCATGGGTCACATAAACAAAGGTCGCCTTCAGGCTGCGGTGTAGTTCGGCAAGCTCCGCGCGCATGTGAATACGCAAGGCGGCATCCAGATTGGACAGGGGCTCATCCATCAGGAAGGCGGCCGGCTTGCGCACCATGGCCCGGCCGAGCGCAGCCCGCTGCCGCGGCCCCCCGGAGAGCTGGCCCGGCTTGCGTGTCAGAAGATGGTCGATTTTCAGGATTTCCGCCGTCTCCCGCACCTGAGAGCGGATCGTTTCATGGCCGGACCGCGCCAGCAGCGGCCCCACAAGCGGCAGACGCCCCCAATAGGACAGGTCCCGCAGCCGCAACGGCGTCATCATGTTCTCGGCAACAGTCAGATGCGGATAAAGCGCATAGGACTGAAACACCATTGCCAGGTTCCGCCGGGCCGGCCGCACCTCATTGACCACCTGCCCACCAATGGACACCGTGCCGGAAGTCGGCGCTTCCAGCCCCGCCAGAATGCGCAGCAATGTCGACTTGCCGCATCCGGATGGGCCGACAAGTGTCAGGAATTCGCCACCTGAAATCTCCAGGTCAATCCCGTTTAGGACCGGCGTCGTTCCGAAGCTCTTTTCATCCCTGACAAGGATATTGCACTCATGAGCTGCTCCCGTGTTCTGGGAAGGAGCCTATTGAGGCAGATTGAACCGTCTATGACGTTATATAAGCGTCGCTAATGGCATTTAAGGTTCGGCAGCTCTTCGACATGGAACTGTCATGAACACCGCCCCAAGCCCCTATCAAATCAAGGCCTTTACCTATACGGCCCGCGAAGGCAGCTTTTCAGAGGCTGCAAAAACGCTTGGCGTCAGCCAGTCTTCTGTCACCCAGCACATTGCCAAGCTGGAAAGCCTGATGGGCACACAATTGTTCATCCGCCGTCGCGGCGGGCTGGAGTTGACCCGGGCCGCCAAGGAACTCTTCGCCATTTCCGACCGGCTTGCCACCCTGGAACAGCTCATAAACGAGAAGATCGGCGACTATGGCGCCCTGACCGACGGTCATATCCGGCTGATCGCCAATGCCCCCGCCCCGCCATGCCGATCATCGCAGAATATGGCAAACGCTTTCCAAGTGTGCAGATCGACTTCACACTCTATGACTGGACCTCGGCCATGACCCTTGTGGCCGAACGGCAGGTCGACACTGCCATCATCACCGAGCCGGAGTCCCGCAGCACCTTGTTCACCCACGAGGTCCGGCGCAGCCGCTACAAGGCCCATATGCGCAAGGACCACCCCCTTGCGGGCCGGTCCTGCCTGTCCTTGCGCGATCTGCAATCGGAAACCCTGGTTTTGCCGGAGGATGGCTCACTGACCCAGAAAATTGCCCGCGCCAAGATGCGCGATCATGGCCTGGCCTTCCCGCGCATCCTGCGCACCACCACTTTTCCCATGGTGAAAGAGGCAGTCTTGCACGATCTGGGCATCGGCCTGCTCTTGGAAAACAGCCTCTTTCCCTCCGAGATGATCAGTGCGGTTTCCGTCGACGAGATGCCCGAGGACTACCGGGATTTCATCGCCATTCCGGCTGACAAACGCGAGCTTCGCCTGATCCGGAGCTTCCTGGATGTGGCGATTGAGGTGCGGGCTGGAGGCGGCTTCTAGCAAGGCCCGGTGAACTCGCGCCCAACCGCCACGCTTTCACCACATTAACGTCAAGTTCAACGACCTAAGATAAATGTTTAAAAACAAAGATAGGCATTTGGATTTAAAGCCGAAAGTAATTGATTCGGAAACGAGGCTTTCCCGACCCCGCTCAAAGGGGCCGAATTCAGGCATTTAATGGCCACATTTTATACCGTAACGTAAATGGAATATTTACGATTAAGCGATATTTATCAATAGCTTATGAAGAATTCGTTGCCCAGCCGCAACACTTGCAGCCTTTAGAAGTTACAATTTGAAACATACGCTTTGGAATACACCAAAAGCTATGTAGTGTGCTGCGGAATATGTACAAAATCAGTGGCCTTTTCGTCTATGCGTATTATTTCTGCCTTCCTGTTAAGTGTGTGTTTGGTTGACGCGTCTGCTGCGGCCGACCTCAGACAAATTGTCCAAGAAGCCGTGTCCACCAATCCGGAAATTCTGGAATCTGCGGCCAATCGACGCGCGCGTGACCATGAATACCGGCGTGCGCAAGGGGCGTTTTTACCCACCCTGGACCTGTCGGCCGAAATCGGTCCGGAGCGCCTCGACCAGCCCAACTCCCTGGAAGCCGACGAAAACGACACCTGGAAATTCTCCAAGGAATTTACAGTTACTGTAAGACAATTGCTGTTTGACGGATTTTCCTCCGTCAACGAGGTCTACCGCCAGAGCGCCCGAGTAGATGGCGCCGCCTTGCGGGTGATGGAACGCTCAGAAGCGGTCGCACTGGATGCAGTGGAAGCCTATATCGACGTTCTTAGAAACACCGCCATCCTGTCCAAGGCCCGTATGAACGTCCAGAAGCACCGGCGGATCTATTCAGACGTGCGCACCCGCTTTGACGGCGGCGAAACCGGAGCCGCAGACCTGGCACAGGCTCGCGAGCGGGTTGCGGCCTCCGAAGTCATTGTGTCGGAAGTGCAGCAGTCCCTGCTCGATACGATTGCCAAATATGAACGGGTCGTCGGCAAGAAGCCAGCCTCGCTGGCACCTGCCAAACCCGCCAGCCTGCCGGCTGCCTCGGTCAACCAGCTGGTGGATGCTGCTGCCCGCGTCCACCCGACGATCCGGGCCGCCATGGCGGATGCAGACGCGGCAAAGTTCGAATTTGAATCCACCAAGGGCAATTTCCTGCCCGAAGTCTCCCTGCAGGGTCAGGCAACCGTTGGTGACGACGTGGGCGGCATCGAAGGCCGCAACAACGAATATTCCGGCAAGCTGCAGTTTTCCTGGAACATTTTCAATGGCGGCCGCGACAGCGCCTTTACCCGGGAAACGGGCGAGCGCCTTGCGGAGGCCCAGATCCGTGTGGATAAGGTGCGCCGCGAGCTGAAAGAAGGCATCGAGCGGTCCCATGCAGCTGTCACCACCACGACCGACAGGATCAGAGCCCTGCGGGATCAGCTGGACGCCAACCGTCAGGTGGTGGAAGGCTACCGTCAGGAATATGATATCGGCCAGCGGTCTTTGCTGGATGTGCTCAATGCGGAGAACGCTCTCTTTAACAGTGAAATCGAATTGATTTCAGTGCGCGCCATCTACGCCTTCTCCACCTATCAGCTCCGGGCGACCTCCGGAAACCTTCTTGCCTATCTCAATGTGACCGCTCCGGTCGAAGCAACAGAGGGAAAACGCGAAGCGGCCTCCATTCTGCCTTCGAACCCGCTCAACCTTGAGCCGTTACGTAAATTCTAACAATTTCCATGTATTTTTGGTTTGCCGAACCTTAGGCAAGCTCATACTTTATTTCCACGCATCGCAGCTGGGAATTGCCGCAAAGGACCTATATGGCGTTTGCCACCGGACATTTCTTGAACCGGACCTAGGGGAATTTTGCGGCAGATCCGTTGCGGTGCATCATTCTGTGGCCCACGCAAGATATGCTTCAGCAAAGCTCTGACGAGACGCCCAAGACGGATACCGCCCAGCCGCCTGCCCAGGTGGACAGCGACCCTCTGGCCGCGTGCCTGAAATATGCCGCCCGGATACACGGGCTTCATGTGACGGATGCAGTTTTGTGGTCCGGCCTGCCCCAGGACGGCACCCGGCTGTCCATGGATCTCCTCGACCGCGCGGCCCGGAATTGCGGCCTCACCGTTCTTCCGGAAAAAATGGAGCTGACGGCCCTGCCCCAGGCGGCGCTGCCCTGCATCCTGACAATGAAGGATGACGAGATGCTGGTCCTGACCGGCATGGACAACCAAACCGGAACGCTCGAGCTGGTCGATCCGCTCCAGTCGCCAGAGGCACGGCCCCGCGTACTTGCGGACGTCCAGTCCAGTTTCAGCGGTTATGTGATTTTTCTTCGGCCAACGGACGACACGGCCGGGCACAGCGAAAAGACCCTGAGCCCCCGGGGACACTGGTTCTGGAGCACGGTGTCCGGCTTTTGGCGCGACTATATCCATGTCGCCATCGCAGCCCTGCTGATCAATCTGCTTGCCCTCGCCTCCCCGCTCTTCACAATGAATGTCTACGACCGGGTGGTGCCGAATTTCGCCATTCCGACCCTGTGGGCGCTCGCCATCGGCGTTGTACTGACCCTCATTTTCGATTTCATCTTGAAGGTCGCGCGCGGACAGATCATCAATGTCGCAGGCAAGCAGGCGGACACGGCCCTGGCGGGCAAGATCTTTTCCCATGCACTGGCCATTGATTTTGAAAAACGCCCGGTCAGTTCAGGGCAATTCGCCAATCATATCCGCGAATTCGAGACGGTGCGCGAATTCATCACCTCGTCTTCGCTGGTCTCGCTCATCGACGTGTGTTTTATTGGCATCTTCGTCGCGGTCTTGTTCCTTCTGGTCGGCCCCATTGCCGTCGTTCCCCTGGCGGCCGTGCCCATCGTTCTGGTCATCAGCCTGTTCGTGCAGGCGCCGCTCTCCGGCGCCATCGAGCAGTCCCACCGGGAAAGTGCGATCCGCCACTCCATCCTGGTGGAAAGCATTGCCAATCTGGACACGGTCCGGGCCCTGAATGCTGAAGGGCGGATGCAGACCAAGTGGGAACGCTCTGTCGCCGCCAGCAGCGCTGCAATCATGAAGGGCCGGTTCTGGGCGCTCCTGGCCCAGTCGGGAACCGGGCTGGTCCAGGCCTCAGTCTCCATCGTGATCATCGTGTGGGGGGTCTATCTGATCCAGGCAGGAACGATCAGTATGGGCGCTCTGATCGCCGCCATGATGCTATCCGGGCGGGTGCTGGCTCCGCTTGCAAACGTCGCCGGTACGCTCACCCGCCTGCGCCAGACCCTGCATTCCTACAAGATGCTGAACGACATCATGTCGACCGAAACGGAGCGCAAACCGGGCCGGACCTATATCAACAAGCGCATTGCGACGGGGTCAATTGAGGTCAAGGGCGTAAGCTTCCGCTATCCGGGCGCGGAAGATGACAGCCTGAAAAACATCTCTTTCAAAGTCTCGCCCGGAGAAACGGTCGGGCTGATCGGCCGGGTCGGGTCCGGCAAGAGCACCATCGGCCGCCTTCTGTGCGGGCTCTACTATCCCACAAACGGCACCGTCCTGATCGACGGGACGGACACCCGCCAGTTCGATCCGGCGGACTTAAGAACCAATGTGGGTTATCTGTCCCAGGACAATGTGCTTTTCAGCGGCACCGTGCGCGACAATATCAGCGCCGGAGACCCGTTTGCCGACGATGAGGCACTGCTGGAAGCAGGCAGAATTGGAGGTGTTGAGGATTTCGTGGCCCAGCATCCGCTCGGCTATGATCTTCAGGTTGGTGAAGGCGGCCGGTTCCTGTCCGGCGGCCAGAAACAGGCCGTTGCCCTGGCCCGTATGCTGCTGCGCAGGCCGAAGATCCTGTTCCTTGACGAGCCGTCCAGCCACCTGGACCTAGCGTCTGAACGCCGGCTGATTTCCCGGCTGATGGCCTATAATTCTCCGGACACAACCGTCATCATCAGCACCCACCGCATGAGCCTTGTGGAACTGACCGACCGGTTGATCACGCTGGATTTCGGCAAACTCGCGCTGGACGGCCCCAGACAGGAGGTTCTGCAGAAATTACAGGATCTGGGAGCCGTTCACTCCGCTGCACAGCAGGTGCCGCATGTGACCAAAGGAAGCGGCCCATGAACTCCGGCAGCTGGACCTATGCAAATGACCTGCGGGATGTCATTCGGACACGCCCTCCCAGATTTGCGGCAAATGTGATCCTGATCGCCCTCATTCTGCTCGTCACCGCTTTTGTCTGGGCCTCCTTCGCAACGATTGAGGAAGTCACCCGGGGCGATGGCCGCGTTGTCCCGTCAAGGCAGATCCAGGTGGTACAGGCTCCTGAGCGCGGGATCGTGGAAAAGCTGTTTGTGCAGGAAGGGGACATTGTTGAAGAGGGCCAGCCGCTGATCGAAATCGACGACACGGCTTTTTCTTCGCAGCTTGGCGAAATCCGCCAACGCCGCTGGGCGCTTATGGCCCGCGTGGCCCGGCTGGATTCCGAAGCCGATCGAAAGCCGCTCTCCTTTCCGGAGACCCTGAAAGCCGAAGCGCCCGGATTGATCGAAGAGGAAAGAAACGTCTACCGGGACAAACAGGCAAACCTGCAAAACGAATTGCGCGTTCTCAAAACTCAGGCCGCCCAGCGTGAACAGGAATATCTGGAACTTCTGGCCAAGCAGCAGAAGCTTGAAAACGTGAATGCGATCCTGGAACGGGAAGTTGAAATCAAGCAGAGCCTTTATGACCGCAAGGTCCTTCCCGAAATTGAATTCCTGCAGTTGCAGCGTGAACTGACGGAAAGCGAGGGGGAGCTGGCCATCACCAAAGCCTCTGTCCAGCGGGCTCTCGCCGCACAGCAGGAAGCCGAAGAACGCTCCAGCAGCGCGATCGCCACCTTCGTGTCAGAGGCCAGCCAGCAACTTGCGGAAGCTAACGGCGAATTGGGCGTGATCAACGAAACCTTGAAAGGGGCTGCAGACAAGGTCCGCCGCACCGAGCTGGTGTCTCCGGTCAAGGGGATCATCAACCGGCTCAACATCACAACCATCGGCGCCGTCGTGCAGCCAGCCGCCGATCTGGTGGAGATCGTCCCGCTTGAGGACACGCTGCTGATCGAGGCGCAGATCCGGCCCAAAGACGTCGCCTTCCTGCATCCCGGTCAGGCAGCGCAGGTGAAAATCACCGCCTATGACTTTTCCGTATATGGCGGCCTGGAGGGCAAGCTTGAGCGGATCAGCGCCGACACGACAGAAGATGAAGAGGGCAACCGCTTCTTCCGTGTCACGATCCGGACCGATAAAAATTTTCTTGGACCGGACACCGATCCTTTACCAATTATACCAGGAATGGTGGCCTCGGTTGATATATTAACCGGTGAGAAAACCGTCCTCGATTACATCTTGAAGCCAATCAAGAAAGTTCGGGACGAAGCCCTCCGGGAGCGCTAACCGTCTCGACCAAACGAGGCGTGCGACAAGATGGGCAACAGGGCGGCCGTAACGGCTGTGCCGGCGACACGGAAACAGGCAGGATTTGCAACAGCAAGCCTGTGCCTTTTTGCCTTTGCGCTCCAGACTCTCATGATGGCTCCGGCCTGTGCACAGGATCGTCCGGCCCCGGCGCAGCTCGAAGCTACGGCCCAAACAATCGCGGTGCCCGGTGCACGCAGCAAAGCCTTGCCCTCAACCCGGCTTTTCGGAAGGCTTGGCAAGCCTGTTTCACTGTCACCGGTGACAAAACGCTGGCAAAAAGCACTCGCGAAACTGACCGAAGGACACAGGCCTGACAGCTATTCCGCTCTGCTCAGCCAGCTGCGCCGGGAGCGCCTTGGCCGCCAGATCCCGAAGGTGAACGCAGCGGTGAACAGGCTGCTGACCTACCGGGATGACAGCCAGCTCTATGAAACCGGTGAGTACTGGGCGAGCCCGGCCGAAACCCTGTCACGGCGGGCCGGAGATTGTGAAGACTACGCCATCTTGAAATACGCTCTCTTGCGCGATCTGGGCGTGGACGACAAGGACATGCGCGTTGTTGTGCTAAGAGACAAGGCCACCCGCCAGTTCCATGCGGTTCTGTCCGTGCGCTTCAAGAAAAATTGGCTGATTCTGGACAACCGGTTCTCCCGCGTGCGCTTTGAGCGGGACCTGCCCCATTACCAGCCGCTTTATGCGGTCAATGCGGCCGGGGAATGGGCCTACCAACCGCCCAAGGGCACATCCGTGCGCCTCGCCGCACGCCTGAAATCCACGACCGAATAGGTCTTCGTCCCGCTGTCAAAACAGTTCTTTGAAGATCTCACTCTTTCCTCACCCAAAGGAGGAAATGCGTGTTATAGCCAATTTATGGAAAAGACGGATTTCACCAACAAGTTTCAAAAGACTTTTTTCTTTCGCCCAGTCTTAGCGATGACGGTTGCAACACTTGCAATATCTGCATCCATAGTTGCGGGCGGGCATATTCTATCGCAAAACCAGGCGGCCGCTCTGGCGGCAGACAGGACCCGGACAGAGGCAGCCCAGGCTCAGCTTCTCAAGGCCCTGAGTGACGCGCATCAGACGCCGGCGCGTCTGCGCCTTGAAGAGCTCGCCGGTCTGCCGCTCGTTCCCGAACTGGTGGAACTGGCCGGAACCCGGCCCGGCACCCAGGATGTGAAGGAGCTCAAAGCCTATCTTCAGACGGTTATGGACGCGGCACGGTCAGATACCGGACTGACCCAAATTGCACTTCTGGACACAAACGGGCATGAGCTCATCGGCTCCAAGGCAGCCCCCTCCCCTGATGCGCGTCCGGCCCGCAGGTTGTCCGCGCCGGTTTTTGGCCTCTCGCAAACGGACCAGCCGGCCGGGCAAATTATAGGCCTGCTGCCAGAAATCACCGTGACCCTTTTGCCTGACGGCACGGACCTGCCCCGGGCCGGCTCCACAGCTTCCATTCCGTCACCATCTTCCGGAGCTTCAGTTTCATCAAGCCGCATACCGGAGCAGACCCGCATATTTTCCCTCGCTGCTGGCCTTGCCACTGCCCTGATCGGATTAACAAGCGCACTTGTGCTTCACACACGCCGGAAGCGGAGCTGATGCCAAGCGCGGTCAAATAGCTCAGGATCAATTGCGCTTGGCATGAAACGCAGCGCGGGCGGCTAAAAGCCCGTCAAAGCAACCTGAAAACACGCAAAACGGGCGGCCAGTTGGGCCGCCCGTTTTCATTCGCTCTCGCATAGGTCGCGCAGCCAGCGCTGCCCGTGATCAGGCGACCGCCGTGACCGGCACCTGGGCTTCCTGGCCATCCTGATCCAGAACGACCCGGACCGTGTCCCCCATGGAGGCATGATCCTGCAGGACCGCAGCCTCTTGCCAGTCGAATTCCCCGCCTGCACCGTCCATGTCAACTTGAAGATGGATCGCTCCGTCCGGACCTTTCTGGACCCGCACAAAATCTTCTGCGGCATCCTGAGGCCCGAACGCACCATCCAGAAGCGCCCCAAGATCGATTTTGTCGCCATCCGCAAGGGAGTAGTCGGTGATAAGATCGGCCTCGGCCAGGGATGTCAGCACGAAAGTATCCGCCCCATCACCACCAGTCAGGGTATCCGCTCCGAGCCCGCCAATGAGAACATCATCGCCCTGTGTGCCTACAAGCACGTTGTCACCGTCATCTCCAGTGATCTCAGAGGCTGTGACGACCACCCGAAGCTGCCCATCACCGGAAAGAGACGTATCGGCTGTTTCGCTTTGCGCTCCGGCCTCTTCCGGCACCGTCTCCGTGCTGGCAGCGTCCTGTGCTGCTGAGGCACTGCCGTCCTGAGCAGTCTCTTGAGACAGCATTTCAAGCTCGACGCTTCTTGAGACACTTGAGCCATCGGCAAAAACAAGGTCGAAGGTGACAGTCTCGCTTGCCTGAGGTGCGTCTTCGCTGACAAAGGTAACCGTCAGATCTTCCGAAACATCAATCACACCTTGGGCCGGTGCCTTCGTCACGGTGATTGCAGTGAGCCCGGCAGCCACCTCTTGTGTCGACGCCGTATAGATCACCAGCGCAACTCCGGCGGCCATGGCCGCCGACTGGCGCATCACGTCTTCACTATCTGCGGATGCATCGTCTGCCAGCGCGAAGTTCGTTCCTGCATAGGACCCGGTGGTGCCATCGGTCCGGGTGAACGTGCCCTCTGCTGTCACCGTGTTGCCATTGAGCGTTCCGTAGACGGGGCCCGTTTCCAGGTCGATCGCCGCAATCCCGCGCTCTGTGAGGGAGGACAGCTCACCGGGCTGTGAAACCCCGTCCGAATTAGCATCCTGCCAGACCTTGATATCGGCGAACCGGTCGTCCCGGGCGTCGAGAATGCCGTCCGTATTGCTGTCGAAACTGGCCAAAGCCTCCAGAGAATCCGCGTAAGAGCCGCCATTAAAGACTTCCGAGAAAAGTTCCGTTCCGTCCTCAATCGCGCCGGAGCCGTCCAGATCAACGGCCAGCAGGCCATCATCGGCGCCAACCCATCCTGCAGTCTCCGCGGTGCCGTCTCCATTGTGATCAAATGCGACTCCCTCAGAAGCAGACAGAAGCTCCACACCGTCGCCGTCGAGATCCAGCACAACCGGATCTGCCGTGAACCCGAAGTCTGACGCATCGATATCGCTCGCCGGGACCCCTTCCAGAACCGCCACATACTGGTTGTTGACCGTATCGTAGATGACGGCATTTCCAGCGCCATCATCCGTGACCGTCAGATCCGCGAAGGTAAGACCGCCGGTGATCACCAGCTTGTCGGTCCCATCCTTGAAGTCAGTCACCCGGTCTGCACCGGACAGTGTGCTGCTGCCTTCACCAGCTCCAAACACGAATGTGTCCGCATTGGCTCCGCCGGTCAGCGTATCCTTATCAGCGCCGCCAACAAGTTTGTCATTGCCAGAGCCGCCAAAGAGCTCGTCTTCACCGGCCCCGCCGACCAAAGTGTCCGCACCGGCCCCGCCGTTCAAAAGATCGTTCCCACCTTCGCCCAGCAATGTGTTGTCGCCACTGTTGCCTGTGATGATGTCGTTGAAGCGTGAGCCCTGGATCTCCTCGATGCTGACAAGGTCGTCGTGCTCGATCAGATCGCGCGCAATTCCGCTAGTCAGGGCCCCCCAACCAAGGGATTTGTTGGAGAGTGCTGTTGTCCAGCCCAGATCCATACGCACATAGATGCCCTCAGAACTGCCGCTGTAGTCAGCGCGGTCGTGTCCCGTGCCCCCATCGAGCAGGTTGAAGCCTGTTCCGCCACTTAAACGGTCGTTCCCCTCTTCGCCGTAGATCGCATCATCGCCGCCAAGGCCGCTTAGGAAGTCTTTTCCGTCACCGCCCCAGATCGTGTTATCGGCCGCATTTGCCGTAATCAGGTCGTTGAACTGCGTGCCAATGACATTCTCAACACCGATCAGATCATCATGGGTGACAGATCCGTCGGCAATGCCCTGGTTGAGCGCAATCCATCCCAGGGATTTGTTGGAGAGTGCTGTTGCCCAGTTCTGGTCAAGCCGCACGTAAACCGAACGCGAGGCTGCTGAATAGTCAACCGTATCAACCCCACTGCCGCCCTCAAATGTGTTGTACCCAATGGCAGACAGCAGCCAGTCGTTGCCACCATTGCCCTTGATCACCACCTGATGGGCACTTGTACGGCTCGTGGTATCGGCAATGTCATCCTGCTCCCCACCAGTGAAGGTGATGGCATTCAGATCAAGATCGGTCGCACTGAAGTCACCGGAGACGATAAGGGCATCCGCGCCGCCCAAGCCGTTGATATCGATCTTGTCGATCGTATCCAGTTCGGCAATGACCGAAGAGGGCCCGCCCCAGGCGGAACGCGAGACCACAATCTCGGTTCCAGCGGCCAGCGTTTCCACCGCCGCGCCGACCCGCGCCAGATAGTCCGCGACCGTCTCGACAAAGAAGGTTTCCGAGTCCGCAGACCCGTTGACACGGAATGTGTCTGTTTCGCCGGCGCCCGTGCCGCCCGAAGCCGCACCGCTGACCTGATCCCGGCCGTCGCCCACGGACCATTCCGCCGTGTCATCGCCGTCCCCGCCGATGATCCGGTCATCGCCTTCACCACCAATCAGAAGATCTGCGCCCCCATTACCGGTCAGCGTGTTGGCGGCATCGCTGCCAACCAGAATGTCGTCTCCTGCGCCCCCGGTCGCGTCCTGCTGACCGGACACGCTGTCATTGCCAATCACTGGCGGCACGGCGCCAGTCCGGTCTGTGGCCGTTTCTGCTGCAACCGTCTGGCCGAGAACCATCTGGTTCTCGTTGCTCAGATTGACAAAAACGCCTGAAGACAGGTTGGAATAGTCCATCGGAGACGCACTGCCTGCCGCATCCACACGGACAGTAAAGGTGCCATCCGCACTGGCATCCCCGTCTGAGTCAACTGCATTGAAGGCAAAGGTCAGATCCAGATAATGGTCCGTCCCAACCGGTGCGGTGTGATCAAGCGGCCGGCGCAGCTCGAAGTCATAGCTGCCTGCCCCTTCATCGGAGAGCGACACGGTGAACACGATGGCTGCATCGTCAAAGCCGCAAGGCGCACAGTCCCCCGTATAGCCGACTAGAACACCGTCAACAAAGGCGTAGTTCACAGGCATGCCCTGGGAAGAGAGCGCACCAAGCGCTCCGTTCGGATCCGCAACGCTGACTGCATCTGCCGCAGCATTCGAAGCGAAGCTGACACTACGGTCACCCGGGAGACCGTCATTGTCATTGCCGTCATCAGCCCCCCAGTCGATCCCGAGCGGGATATCGTCCAGCGCCAGCAGACCGTCTTCTGCAACCAACTGATCGTCAACCGGCGAGACGGACGGCCCGCTGTCATTGATCCGGATGACGGCCCGCGCACTGTCGGTGTCCCCGTCTCCGTCAGTCACCGTGAACCGCAGATGCAGTCTGAGGGAATCCTGGCGGCCGGTTTCGCCTATATCAGCATGGTCAAAGCCCCGGAACTGTTCGAACGTATAGGTTCCATCCGGGTTGACGACCATCTCAAAGGCCTTGGTCTCTGTGCCTTCCAGAACACCGGTCAAGGTGATGACACCATTTGCGTCGGTGCTGCTGGCCCAGGTCACCGGCGTGCCGTCCACCGTCAGCGGACCGCGCCGGTCCGCCCCCGTGGCATCCGGATCGATGGCCCTTACGTAAGAGCCAATGGAGATAAAGGACACATCCGTCACGCTGGCCCCATCCGCGCCGCCATCAAATTGCAGCGCGCCATGGGCCACGGCCGGAGAAGACCCGGATTCGGTGAATTGCAGGCCGGACCCGCGCCGGACGGCAGACGGGCCAT
This sequence comes from Roseibium sp. AWQ4_290, assembly GCF_056160985.1. Taxonomy (NCBI): domain Bacteria; kingdom Pseudomonadati; phylum Pseudomonadota; class Alphaproteobacteria; order Hyphomicrobiales; family Stappiaceae; genus Roseibium; species Roseibium sp. AWQ4_290. The sequence goes on along the minus strand of NZ_JBSWYG010000007.1, from coordinate 205,328 downwards.
CGTCATCAAATGTCACATCCGCACCGACCGGAGCCTCCTTGGTCACCGTGTCCCCATCGGCGTCCGTTACGGTCAGAACCACCGAAAGCTTGCCATCCAGCGAGATATGCTCATCGGAACTGGACGTGTCGGGATGGCTCAGGGACAGATACTGGACAACGCTCATATCCCCGTTGTCATCGAGATGAAGCGCAAAGGCTGCTTCACCGGTCCCCGCGACGCGGCCCACAACAAGATCACCCTCAAGCGACAGCGTGATTGCCTGTCCTTCGGTCGTGAAGAGCCCGGAGGACGTGTCGTCGATCCGAAGAGACAGGTCCGAGGACGCCGGATCATCGGTGCCGCCAAGACCATTGACGCCGATCATGGCAGACTGCGCATAGACAGGCCCGGGAAGATCGGGGTCCGACCCCGGGGCAGTCACACCGGCAAACAGCTCCACGACCTCCGGATCATAGGTGCCGGTTGACGGGTCAAACACGTTGTCGCTGTGAAGCCCATAGGTCTCATCAATGCGGACATGGTCTTTAACACACAGCTCAACAACCGGAACGTCGTCCGTGATGGTCACCTGGAACCGGCCGGTCAGGCTGGCACTGTCACCATCTCCATCCGTAACCTCAATCACAGAGCCGAGATCGATCTCGCTCAGCGACCCGGTTCCGGCTAAGAGAGCCGAATTTTCCCCGTCTCCCGCCAGATGATCGAGCTGGTCATGGAGGCGCACCGCATAATTTCCGTCCGCATCCAGCTCAAGACTGATGACCGGACGGTCCGGCAGATCAAATGCGCCATTGCCATCGTCCACATAACCGACCAGGAAGGACCGGCCGGACAGCGCCACCACGGTGAAGGAGAGCGCCGCGCCCTGGGACTGCAGCCCCAGTGCCTCCATGTCGGCGGCCGCTGCCGCCGTGAACGCAAAACCCGCGTCAGGCCCCGCCCCATCCGCACCGGTCCCCGCCACTGTACCAAGGGAGCCGGAGGCAAAGGCCGGGCCGAAGAGGTCAGATGCACCGGTCGTCGACCCGTCGCTGTCACCGTCCCACGGCGCTGTTCCTTGCGAGAACAGACCGAAAATGTCGTCCTCATCCAGCACGACACGCTCCACGCCTTCACCAAGAGCCGGCATATCGTCGTCAACCGCAACGGAGAAGGAGGACGTGCCTGTGTCCCCGTCACTGTCCGTTGCGGAAAATAGGAAGGTAAGGATCAGGTCGTTTTCCGCGTCCCCTTCCGCGTGGTCCAGAACCTCCTGAAGGTCGAATTTGAAAGAACCGCTGTCCGTATCGAACAGTTCGACCGTGAAGATAACCCGTCCGCAGGCTGTCGCCGTCAAGACATCCCCGGCGCTGTTCAGGCTGTAGCTGAGCGCTTCGCCATTCGAGGTCAGGCCCAGCGCCAGCAAACTGTCAATGGTTCCTCCGGCCCCTTCGACAAAGGTGACCGCCCGGTCGCCGGTGCCTGCGGTTCTGCCGCCATTTTCGACCGAATTTTCATCATCGGCGCCCCACAGGACGCCAAGATCGCCATAAACGGTTGTCGGATCCTCGTCCCCGTCCAGCGTCTCATTGGTAATGGTGGCATTGTCGCCCGGAGCGCTATCGCCCAGGCCAGCGGACAGATCATCTTCGTCGACCACAGCGGACACGCCGCTCTGAATTTCCAGGGTCCAGGACTCAAGCTGGCCGGAGTCTCCGCCAAAGGAATCCGTAATTTCGAGGGTCCAGGCACCTGTTTGATCGCGTCCCTCAAGAAAATCGAGGTTCAGGTTCCCGGCCGGTTTCCACGTGCCGACAATACTGCTTCCCGCGTCGGCGATGCTGGTCGAAGCATCATCGTCAAACGACACGGTCCCATCGACGGCTCCCGTGCGGGAAAAGTCAGACAGCATCAGGGCGATCTGAGTGCCATCCGGCGCGATCAGAAACACTTCCAGATCACCGATAAAACTGTGCTGCAGGGCGATGGAAACATTGAGATCAAAGATCGTGCCCGGGGCGGCAATGTTGATCGTAGAGGAAATCGTTCCCGACGTACCTACGGCAGGAATGCGAAGATCGGCCGTTTCCGTGGTGACAACCGGTTCCAGGCTGTCCAGGGCATGGACATCGCTGGTGCGGAACAGGGGGCCGTCATCCAGAACGAGAACCTCAAACGCACCGGTGGCCGTGTCACCGTCACTGTCGCGTGCCGTGAAATTGAATGATAAAGACAGCGCATCCTCGTCAAAAGGCGTCGTATCCTTGATGGGATGGTCCAGCGTGTCATCCAGAATGAACCGGAACGCTCCGGTGTCTTCATCTGAAAGGGCAACGCGGAAAACACTCCGCTCGTTGCCAGAGCCATATTGCGCATAAGCGGTCAGCATCGTGCCGTCATTGGACAGGACGTAGCTCAAAGCCTCCCCGCGCGAGGTCAGCGACGACAGGTCAAACGAATCCCCATTGCCATCCTTGATCGACAACAGAGAATCAGGGTCCACCACAAGACCGTCCGGCTGACCGGAAAACACGACAGCCCGCTGCCCCGCGCTGGAAGCCGCGTCCTGAACCGGCAGATCGTCCACCACCGTGTCGGCCCCGGTATCAAAGGCATCCGCCCTCCAGTCAATGCCGAGCGCTCCGCTGACACGGTCCGTCAACGGCGTTCCGGCCTGGTTGGACGCCCCATCCAGAGCAACCGGATAGGGATCGTCCAGACCGCCGGGAAGGTCCTCCTCTTCCACGATCCCCCGGTCACTGTCCCCGACCAGCGGTCCGCCATCTTCGACAGTCACCTGAAAACTGGCACTGGTCTCATCCCCGTCACTGTCGCTTGCAACAAAGTTGAAGGTCAAAGGCAGATCATCCGAGGCACCACAGGATCCGGGCGAATCGTGGTCCAGCCCTGCCAGAAGCTCGAACGTATAGGAACCGGTGCCGTCATCGGACAGCGTGACCTCAAAGACCTTGTCCGCCTCGCTGCGGCCTGCGCCGCGATAGGCGGTCAGAACCGTGTCTCCCGACGACAGAACATATTCCAGCGCAACACCGCCGGAGGTGAGCCCGGCAACCGGCTGATCCGCCGGTGCAGCAAACGTGATGGACCGGTTTCCCGTACCGCCGGGGGTATCCTGGACCGCCCCATCGGCGGCCGCATCGCCCTGATCCGCGCCCCAGACAACATTCAGGGCGCCAGAGGCGATCCGGCTGCCAGCGTCTGCTGACGCGTCATCTGCCAGCGCAGTCTCTTGAACCGTTCCATTTTCAGCGCAACCGGTCTGCGGCGCATCATCGCCGATGGACACGCGGAAACCGCTCTCCACTGCATCGCCATCTCCGTCAGAGGCAAGAACGGTGAAATCCAGATCCCAGACCGTGGACTGGTCCTCAGAGCCGGGCGCTGCATGATCAATCGCCCCGAGCAGTTCAAAGGTGTAAGCGCCATCGCCGTCATCGGACAGCGTCACAACAAAGACCTTGTCCCCATCGCCTCGGCCCGCTCCTGCATAGGCCGTCAAAACCGTGCCATCCTGCGACAGCACATACTCCAGTGCCTCCCCAAAAGACGTTGTCGGCTGGGTTGGCTGATCCGCGACTGCCGCAAAAACCACAGAGCGGTTGCCCGTTCCACCCGGCGCATCCTGACCATCGACATCCACGGCGGCATCGCCGTCGTCTGCGCCCCAGGTCAACCCGAGGGACCCGCTCTTTGTCAGACTGGTTCCGTCCGGAGCTGTTCCCGTTGCAAGGTCGCTTTCCTCAAGGAGGCTGTTTTCGGCCTCTCCGGTCAGCGGTGCGTCATCTGTTATATTGATAGTGAAGGCAGACGATGCGGAATCCCCATCGCTGTCGAACGCAGTGAAGCCAAAGGTCAGCGGCAGGCTGTCGCCCGCGCCCTCGCCGTCATGGTCCAGATTGCCCAGCAATTCGACCGTATACTGGGCGCTGGCGCCGCTGCCTGACCCCGTGATCTCCAGCGTGACTGTGAAGACGGTTTCGCCACTGCCATCATCTTTGGCAGCCACCAGCGTCTGCCCGCCATCGGGATTGGTCGTGACCGTCAGCACAAGCGGAACCCCGTCGGAGGTCAGACCGGTCGGCAGGCTTGCAAACTCAAGTCGGGGAGAGGTTCCGGGATTTGCACCGAAATCAACCGCAAGGCTGGCTGTAACCGTGACCGGGGCATCCGGATCCGTTCCGCCGGGGGTATTGGCCTCGTCCAGCGTGCTGTCCACCGGCGTCCCGATGACCGGTACCGTGTCCACTTCGCCATCCAGGTCACCGCTAAAAACATCCTCAATGAGGAAGGAATTGTCGAGCGGCGGCTCTCCTTGCAGGAGATCCGTAATGCCAAGCCCGTCACCGAGCCCTCCGATATCGGCCGCCTGGAAGTTCTGGCCAGAGCTCTGCGCGCCGCCAAGGGCCGCACCCAGATTGCTGGTGGGGCCGGCGGCCGTTTGCAGGTCGTCCGCAGTCTGCAAGTTGGCAACGTCTTCAAAACCTTCAAGGGAGAGGGTCTGTTCCGGGCCAACAATGGCAACCGGGGCCTCCGCGTTCCCGTCAAAAAACCCTTTCACGACCACCGACCCGCCGTCGGAGAAGATCATCTGCAGATCGCTCTCGATCCGGAAAAAGGAAATGTCGTCGTCGAGGATCTGCCGGAAATCGACCTCCTGCCCAGCCTGCCGCTCCAGCACGATGGACTGGTCGGCTGCGGGCCCCTCAAGTCTTAGAGCAGAAGGTGCCGCAGGGGCGGAACCTTCACCTTGAGTTGTAGAGATCGTGGAGGCCTGCGCAATCCGGACAAATTCGTTCATATCTCAAACTCTATTTACTTACGACCAGTTTTCATAAAATAGGCTACCGAATATTTACATATTTTTCACCATACGAGAAAGCCCGAGAAACATTAACTTTAGAAAAGGTAAACGCAGAGCTCGGAATTTAAATGGAAATTAAATGTAAACAGCCGAACACGGCGGAAATTCGGCAAATTGAAATTATATTTATTAAAATTTTAGATTTTATCGTAATTTTTTAGTAGTTTGTGACCCTCCCGACACACAAGCCACAACCTGACCAGAGATTCAATTCAGAGAGTCTTCAAAGACTAAAGCTATCTTCTTGAAATTTAGTTTGATTTTTGGACGAAACCTCGCCTTGAGAGCCCGAACCCCGCCACAAGCATCTTATTCTTGCCATATTCAAGCAATTTGGACGCGAATGCGTCCAGTCCAGGGCCGAGATATCAGAGGGTTGCGTTTGCGTATGCCGACGGGTACCCTTCACCTCACATTTTCATGAAAAGACGTAAACCAAAGACAGCGCACCGACAGCCAGAGGCATGACAGATCCAGGGCCGGAAGGTTGGCTGGTTGCGGCAAAAGCCTTCTTTCCGCTTGAAGACCCTGGCCGCGCGCGCAAACAACCTGAAGAGTGACCGCACCGGCAGAATGAGGAAGCTGAAGGGAAAACCATGGAACCATCCCCGCGCTCAGGCAGGCCGGCGGGTGGGGGCAGATCGCGCAATAAATGGTGCGTGCGACGGGACTCGAACCCGTACAGCCTAGGGCCTCCAAATTATAGGTCTGATAGACGAAACTGGCCAAAAAAAGCTAGACCATAAACATCTGATTTTTAGAAGCTTTCCAGGAAACTCTGTTGCCATCCGAAACCAAACTCACACAGAGTCGGACAGAAACTCGCACAAATTCAGTCAGTAAACAGAACGAAATGCCGATCCGGTCTCTTAGTTTGTTGCCGTATCTCTAACTCCACTCGGCACGAAAGAGCGCGTGACATAGCCGTAAAAGAATCCATTTTTGACAATGTAACTGAAAAATACACTATCTCATTGTTCTTTGTATTCTTCCCAAACCAAGAAATACACTGGGTTGTCTTCGATCCATTTAAACTTCTGGGGGGATGACCGATATTCCATCGACAACAGAAAACTGCAAGGACCAGGAAAGAAGCACAGGAAAGTCAAGATCGTCGCAAATCCGGTGCCAAAACGTAGTAGAATAGGTGCTTCAGGAAACTTTCCGACGCTGACTGCGATTGCCAGAATACTACCCACAGCAGCCAAAAAAATGGCCAGACATAAAATACAATGTTTCCTTTTCAATGATTTGTTCCAACCATGTCGCAATGCTGTGGAGACTGAATATGACCGTCTCATAACTTTCTAGCATGATCAAGACCTGACAACTTTACGTTGCTTGCCATCTCACAACCAAGATACAAATTACAATGGTTTGGTGCGGGCGACGGGACTCGAACCCGTACAGCCTAGGGCCGAGGGATTTTAAGTCCCTTGTGTCTACCAGTTCCACCACGCCCGCCTGACCTTCTCCCCTATCCGGCTTGAGCGGTTTTCGCAAGCTGCCCGGGACTGTTTTGACAAAAGCGGCGTCAAGTTTCCACGGCCGCATCATTTTCAGGGGAATGGACGCTGGAAATTGAACCCGCCCGGCGGTATGTGGGATATTCAAGTGCCAAAGCGGCTGTGTCCGGCCCGGCAATACGCTTATACTGCGCAGAGCCCGCAGCCCCAGAATTGAGACGTGAAACGCCATGGTCAGCTATATTGAAGCCGCAGAAGCCCCGCTGAAGAACACCGGCCAGGTCCGGCTTTACGGCAAGGATGATTTCGACGGCATGATGCGCGCCGGGCAATTGACGGCCGCCTGTCTGGATGAGCTTGCAGCCCTCGTCAAACCGGGCACCACCACCCAGGAAATCGACGATTTCGTCTACCAGTATGGCCGGGACCATGGAGCCCTGCCCGCCACGCTGAATTACCGTGGCTATACCAAGTCCAGCTGCACGTCGATCAACCACGTTGTCTGTCACGGCATCCCCAATGACAAGGCGCTGCGGGACGGGGACATCGTCAATATCGATGTCACCTATATTCTGCACGGCTGGCACGGGGATTCCAGCCGGATGTATCCGGTCGGCCAGCTGAAGCGGGCCGCCGAGCGGCTGATCGATGTAACTTACGAGTCCCTGATGCGCGGCATAGAGGCCGCCAAGCCCGGCAACACGACCGGCGACATAGGGGCCGCCATCCAGACCTTTGTCGAAGCGCAGCGCTGTGCGGTCGTGCGCGATTTCTGTGGCCACGGCGTTGGCCTTCTCTTCCACGACACCCCGAATATCCTGCATTATGGGCGGCCGGGCGAAGGCGTGGAACTCAAACCCGGCATGATCTTCACGATCGAGCCGATGGTCAATCTGGGCCGCCCCCATGTGAAAGTGCTCTCTGACGGCTGGACAGCCGTCACCCGGGACCGGTCCCTGTCGGCCCAGTTCGAACATTCCATCGGCATCACCCCTGAGGGTTGCCAGATCTTCACCACCTCCCCGAACGGCCTTCACAAGCCCGGCCGGCCGGACGGCTAGGCAAACGATGGCTGACCCTGAGGCGGAAGATCCAAAGCCCGCACCCGGCCCCCCAGGCCATGCGGGCCACCGTCAACGCCTGCGGGAGCGGTTCCGCAGCGCAGGTGCAGACAGTCTTGCCGATTATGAGCTGCTGGAATTTCTGCTGTTCTCCGCCCTACCCCGCCGGGACACAAAGCCGATTGCCAAGGCCCTGCTGCATCGCTTCGGCTCCTTTTCCGCTGCCCTTGCCGCTCCGAGAGCCCGACTGAAAGAGCTGTCCGGCCTGTCGGATGTGAGCATCGACACGCTTAAAGGCGTCCATGCGGCCATCATCCGCTATCACCGGGCCGACCTGTCTGGGCGCCCGCTGCTTGATTCCTGGATCAAGGTTCTCAACTATTTGCAAGCCTCCATGGAGCTTGCCAGTGTCGAACAGTTCCGGATCCTGTTTCTGGACAAGAAAAATGGCCTGATCGCCGACGAGGTGCAGCAGACCGGAACCGTCGACCACACGCCAGTCTATCCCCGCGAAGTCATCCGCCGGGCGCTGGAGCTTTCCGCAACTGCGCTGATCCTGGTGCACAATCACCCCTCTGGCGATCCGACACCCTCCAGGGCGGACATCCAGATGACCAAAACCATTATCGAGATCGCCACACCGCTTGGCATCGAGATCCATGATCACGTGATCATCGGGCTGCGCGCCCATGTCAGCCTGCGCAGTCTTCAGCTGATCTGAGCCGCATACCAGTCAAAAGATACAGACAGATACAACCACTTTGCGGAGACCCTGACCTCCTGCAGAGGAAATTTGTGATGAATCAAATTTTACCAATATTTTACTAAGATCTTGGAAGCATTCCTTAACTTGCCTCATCAATACTCGGCTCAGATCAAATGGGCCTTTGCATGAAACGACCGATTCAAAATTACGGCGGGCACATCGCCAGCGCGATTATTTTTCCGATGCTGATAGTCGTGATGACATCTGTCCTCAGCATTTTCGCTTTGATGAACTGGTCTGCGCGCCTGTCCGACGAAACGGCGGAAGATGCTCAGTACAAGCTCGTCGCCGGGGCGTTGCAGCTGACTGAAAACTACATCGCCAAGCAGCAGACCGGCGTCGTGATCTGGGACGAGGCCTATAGTGCGGTCAACACGCCAGACCCCGATCTGGGCTGGATCTACGACAACATGACCAACTGGCTGTCCCGGAATCACGGCTTTACCAGATCGCTTCTGGTCGGACCGGACGAAAGTATCCTTTCGGTCTTTTCCGATGACAATGATGTCAGATGGGTTTCCGATCTCGTTCTGGACGAATTGGACCCAGCCGTTGCCAAGGTCCGGGCGCGGTTCATCACCTCCTTCAAGAAAATGCCTTCCGGTCTTTTTGTGTTCATGCCCAAGGGGGGGGACACCCATCTGTCCATTGCCGAAACCGGTATTGTTCGGTTGTTCGGCGAGCCTTATCTCTTCAGCGCTGCGGCTGTGGTGCCCCAGATACAGACCATTTTCGCCCACCGCCGCCCGCCGGCTGTTCTCGTCAGCCTGATCCCGCTACGCGGCCAGAAACTGGCCAATATCTCCGACATGTCCCGTCTTGAAGGCTTCGTTCTGGCAAATGCGCAAATCGAGCGGCACGGGGTTGGCGCTTACCAGCTGATATCCCCGCGCGGCAAGGATGTGGGCGTGATTGCCTGGAAGGCGAGCCAGCCCGGCACCCAGATGCTGGAACGGATCAACCCGTTCCTGGCAGTCGCGGCCCTTTTGATTGCAGCCGTTGTGATCGCGGTCACGATCTTCACCCGGCAGATGACCAAGCGGCTGGCCCGCAGTGAGGCCAAAGCGGTGCATGCAGCCCAGCATGATGCCCTGTCGGGCCTGCCCAACCGGGCCAGCTTCCAGACCATGCTGAGCACGGTACTGGAGGAAAGCCTTCAAAAGGGCTCCCGGACCGCCGTCATCTATATCGATCTGGACCACTTCAAGGACATCAACGATACGCTGGGCCATTCGGCCGGTGACAAGGTTATTGTTGCCGTGGCCGAGCGCCTGCGCAAGGTTGTCCCTGTAAGCAGCATCGTGGCACGCATCAGCGGCGACGAATTTGCCATGGTGATCCGCAACTGTGCCAATGACGAGTGGCTGGATTATATTCTGGACCAGCTGCAGGACGAAATCGCCCGGCCTGTCACAATCGGCCGCAGAGAAATCTTCGTCAGCCTGTCCATGGGCGCTGCCGTTTCGCCCGATGATGGCGAGAACCCGGACGAATTGCTGCGCAAGGCGGATATTGCCCTTTATGACGCCAAGGCCAATGGCCGCAACCGGCGTTCCTTCTTCGAACCCACCATGGAACAGCATGTCCAGTCCAAGGACGAAATGTCCCGGGAGCTGAGGCTGGCCCTGATGAATGACGAACTGGACCTTGCCTATCAGCCCCAGTCGGATACGGACGCCAAGAAAATCGTGACCGTGGAAGCCCTGGCCCGCTGGACCAAGAAAGACGGCACGGTCATTCCCCCGTCTATGTTCATTCCGGTTGCCGAGGAAACCGGCCTGATCAATGATCTGGGCATCTGGGTTCTGAACAAGGCCTGCGCGCGGGCCCATGACTGGCCAGGCATCGTGGTGTCGGTCAACGTATCGCCGAACCAGTTCAAACATCCGCGCTTTGTCGAGAAGGTCATGGCCATTCTGGCCGCCAACAGCCTGCCGCCGGAACGGCTGGAAATAGAAGTCACCGAGAGTGTCTTCGCCGGGCGCAACGACACCATCCTGAACGCTCTCCGGCGCCTGAAAGGCCTCGGCGTCAAGGTGGCTCTGGACGATTTCGGCTCCGGCTATTCAAGCCTCAGCTATCTGCGCCGGTTCCCCTTTGACACGCTCAAGATCGACCGGGACTTTGTCTCCGACATGAACGGCAATGCGGAGGCGGAAGCCATTCTTGTATCGATCATTCAGCTGGGCAAGGCGCTCGGAATGACGATTGTTGCAGAAGGGATCGAGACCCTCGACCAGATCCGCTTCCTGCAGACCCATGACTGCCACCGGATGCAGGGCTATTTCATCTCCAAGCCCCTGGCCAGCAAGGCTTTGACACAGTTCCTCAACGACTTCCACAATCCGGCGACGGAGGATCTGGTGGAAGACATCGAATACCGGGCCCTGCGCGCGGAAGGCTGATCGGTGCGGGGCGTGGGCGCGCCCCGCAGGTCTCCCCGTCAGACGCGGATCAGATCCTTAGGCGGAAAAATCAGACAGCCGCCGGTTCAGCCGCACCTCAAATTCGAAAAAACTGGTAAAGGGCCGGGTCTGAACCTGTTGCCGCATCTCCTGCGTCCGGTCCGCCCCTGCAAGCTCCAGCCCCGCCTGGCCGAACCGGCTACGGACCATATCCTTGAACCAGCTGGCCTGCTGCCCCTGGCGCCGCGCCGCCACATCTCCAGCGCGCAGGACCGCGCGGTGCCCGGCAACCTTTTCCACCAGGGTGTCAATGCCGGTTCGGGCCTGTGCAGATACTTCAACAACCGGCACCTGCCATTCCCCAGGCGCTCCCTGGCTGAGGGACAGCGCCCCGGCCACATCGGACGCGGCCCGCCGGGCCAGTGTACCCATATCCGCCTTGGTCACAGCAACCAGGTCCGGCAGTTCCATGATGCCCGCCTTCATGAATTGCAGACTGTCGCCCGAACCCGGCTGAATGCAGAGCAGCACCGTGTCGGCCACCTGTTTCACGTCCCCTTCCGACTGGCCGATGCCGACCGTTTCCACAATCACCTGATCGCAGACCGCCCGCAGCAGCGCGAGAGCGGCCACCGTATGGTCGGAGAGGCCGCCCAGCCGGTCCCGAGCGGCCATGGAACGGACAAACACATCGCGGTCGTCCGGATCGGTCTTCAAACGCGTCCGGTCGCCCAGAAGCGCCCCGCCGGACACCGCAGAGGACGGATCGACCGCCAGAACCGCCACCTTGTGGCCCTGTTTGCGGTAAGCGGAGATCAGCGCGTCGGTAAGGCTCGACTTGCCGACACCCGGCGGACCGGTGAGCCCCAGAACATGGCCTGAAGCCTGCGCACAGGCCTCATCCAGAAAATTGGCTGTCTCAAGATCCCCGGACCGGGTTTCCAGGCGCGTCAGGGCGCGGGCGAGCAGGCGTTTGTCCCCTGCCCGCAGCGCGTCAAAGGTTGGGAACCCGGCCAGCCTCAGCCCCTGTGTTTCAAGGCGGACTGGGCCGCCGCCAGCCGGGCAATCGGCACCCGGAAGGGCGAGCAGGACACATAGTCGAGGCCAACGCTTTCGCAGAAGGAAATCGAAGCCGGGTCGCCGCCATGTTCCCCGCAAATGCCAAGTTTGATGTCCGGACGGGTCGAGCGCCCGCGCTGCACACCGATGCGGATCAGCTCTCCCACCCCGTCGGGATCCAGCGAGACAAACGGGTCTTGCTCCAAAATCCCCCGGCTTTGATAGGTCCCGAGGAATGACGCAGCATCGTCGCGGGAAATGCCGAATGTTGTCTGAGTGAGATCATTCGTGCCGAAGGAGAAGAACTCCGCCGACTGGGCAATCTCGGCCGCCTTCAGGGCTGCTCGGGGCAATTCCACCATGGTACCGATCTGATAGGTCAGCTCCGTGCCGCTTTCCCCGGCAACGGCCGCAGCCATGGCCTCGATGCTCTGGCGCACAAGGTCCAGCTCGCCTTTCAGGCCGACCAGCGGCACCATGATCTCCGGCACAACCGGCGCCCCGGTCTTTCGGGCTGCCGCCACGGCGGCTTCAAAAATGGCCCGGGACTGCATTTCGGCAATTTCCGGATAGGACACCAGCAACCGGCAGCCGCGGTGGCCCAGCATCGGGTTGAATTCTTCAAGCGCCAGCGCCCGGTCCCGCAGAAGATCCGGATCGGCGCCCATCGCCCGCGCAACTTCGCGCAGCTCTTCATCTGATTTCGGCAGGAATTCATGCAAGGGGGGATCCAGCAGACGGATGGTCACCGGCAGGCCGTGCATGATTTCAAACAGATCGGTAAAATCCTGGCGCTGCATCGGCAAAAGCTTGGCCAGCGCCGCCCGGCGGCCCTCTTCCGTATCGGAGAGGATCATTTCACGGACAGCGACAATGCGCTCCCCTTCAAAGAACATGTGCTCCGTGCGGCAAAGCCCGATGCCCTCGGCGCCGAATTCCCGAGCGACCTTGGCATCCTGCGGGGTTTCTGCGTTGGTCCGCACGGTCATGCGCCGCACCCGGTCGGCCCACCCCATCAAGATACCGAAATCGCCTGAGAGTGTCGGCTGCAGCATCGTCACCTCACCGCAAAGCACCTGGCCGGTTGCTCCGTCAATGGTGATGATATCGCCTTCCTTCAGCTGACGGCCGCCCGCATTGATCACGCCGTTACGATAGTCGATGCGCAGCATACCAGCCCCGGCGACACAGGGTTTGCCCATGCCGCGCGCAACTACCGCCGCATGGCTTGTCATTCCGCCGCGGCTGGTCAGGATTCCTTCGGCAGCATGCATGCCGTGAATGTCTTCCGGGCTGGTTTCCACCCGCACCAGGATCACCTTGCGCCCGTCTGCCTTCGCCTTTTCCGCATCGTTAGACGAAAACACGATAGCGCCTGAGGCCGCCCCCGGAGAGGCCGGCAGGCCGGTGGTCACAACATCCCGCTCCGCCTTGGGATCAATCGTTGGATGGAGCAGCTGGTCCAGCGCGCCTGGCTCCACCCGGCCCACCGCCTCTTCTTCCCCCAAAAGACCTTCCGCGACCATGTCAACGGCAATCTTGAGCGCCGCCTTGGCCGTGCGTTTGCCCGCCCGGGTCTGCAGCATCCATAGCTTGCCCTTCTCGATGGTGAATTCGAGGTCCTGCATGTCCTTGTAGTGGGCTTCCAGCTTGGCGCAGTACGTTTCAAACTCCGCGAAGGCCTCCGGCATCAGGGCTTCCAGGGACGGGCTGGACGATCCCGCCTCCTTGCGGGCCTTTTCGGTAATGTCCTGAGGGGTACGGATCCCGGCAACCACATCCTCGCCCTGGGCATTGACCAGAAATTCGCCGTAAAGCGCCTTCTCACCGGTGGACGGATTGCGGGTGAAGGCAACACCGGTCGCCGAGCTGTCCCCCATATTGCCAAAGACCATGGCCTGCACGTTGACCGCCGTGCCCCAGTCACCCGGAATGTCATGCAGGCGCCGGTAGGTCACGGCGCGGGGCACCATCCAGGAGCTGAACACCGCACCGATCGCACCCCAAAGCTGTTCCTGCGGGTCCTGGGGAAACGGCTTTTCCAAAGCCTCTTCCACCAGCCCCTTGAATTTCGCGATGATCCCAAGCCAGGCTTCCGCATCAATCTGGGTGTCGAGCGTCAGCTCGTTGCGCTCCTTGTATTCTTCCAGAATTTCCTCAAATTCGTGATGGTCGAGCCCAAGCACCACATCGGAATACATCTGGATAAAGCGGCGGTAGCTGTCATAGGCAAAGCGGCGGTCACCCGATTCGCGGGCAATGGCCTCAACGGTTTCATCGTTGAGACCGAGATTGAGCACCGTGTCCATCATGCCAGGCATGGAGACGCGCGCACCGGAGCGCACGGACACCAGCAGCGGGCGCTCCGGGTCGCCGAAGGCCCGGCCGGTTGCTGCGCCGACTTTCGCAAGCGCATCCGCGACTTCGCTGGTCAGGGTCTCCGGATAGGCCTTGTCATGGGCATAATACCAGGTGCAGACTTCAGTGGTGATGGTGAACCCGGGCGGAACCGGCAGGCCTAGGCTGCTCATTTCAGCAAGATTGGCGCCTTTCCCTCCAAGAAGATTGCGCATATCCGCAGCGCCTTCTGCAGCGCCATTGCCGAAACTGTAGACCCACTTGGCCATTTTCACTCTCCTTGCCGCGCGCAAGAGGCGGTCTGCCTCCCGTATTTTTGCACCGCACATTCCTGCTACGGCAAGCCATGGGCTTCAAGCCCTTTTTGGGTCAAAGCTCCCCAGTTTCGACCTAAGTCGCAGGAATTCCGACAGCGGGCAAAATCAAAAGGATTTAAACCCTCAGAAAGTTTCCCCCCGCGCCTTGCCGAGGGGCCTTAAAGACGCCATTGTCAAAGGGAATAAGCAAAGATCCTGTTTGCCCATCGAACCAGAAGTGCGAAAAATGATGATGAAAGTGCCAGGCGCCGTTTCCCGGATGGACCGCAAGACCTCCAGGGTCAAGGCCCTTGCGCTGGCAAGCGCGCTTGCTCTTGCCCCTGCTGCCGCCAGCGCGGAAACCCACAGCACCAAGGATCAGTTCGGCACCCCATCCAGCCTGCCCTTCACGCTGTCGGGCAGCTACCTGGCCGGTCGTCTGGCCGGGTTCCAGAAGGATTACGGGCACGCCGCCGCCTTCTATGAAGAAACGCTTGCGGCCGATCCCACCAACCCGATGCTGCTGGAACGGACATTCCTGTCCAAACTGGCCAATGGCGATGTGGACGAGGCCGTCCACTTTGCGGGCGAACTGGAAAAGGCGGGCCGGGAAAACTTCCTGGCACAGCTCGCCATTGGCGGCCAGCTGATGCTTGAAGGCAATTACAAGGACGCAGAACAGGAACTTTCCAAGGGCCGAAATGGCCCGCTGGCCCAACTCTCTATCGGCATTTCCCGCGCCTGGGCGCTTTATGGCAGCGGCAAGGTCGATGAAGCCCTGAAAGTCATTGACGAACTGAAGGGGCCGGACTGGTTCGAGGTCTTCAAGGCAACCCACAAGGCCCATATCCAGTTCGACGCCGGCCGCCCACAGGATGCGCTCACGACTATCGAAGGGGCTTATGCACTCGATCAGGGCGCCATCCGGGTGGTGGACGCCTATGCCCGCATCCTGGCGGCCAATGCGCGCCAGAAGGACGCCATTGCCGCACTGGACCGGTATGACGAGCAGTTCCGCGGCCATCCCAAGATTGACCAGACCCGGAAAGTGATCGAGAGCGGCGACGTGATCGCACCCATGGTCTCCGACCCGTCCCAGGGCATGTCGGAAATCCTCTACGGGCTTGGTGCCGTGATCGGCCGGGATGGTGGTGAGGAACTGTCCACCTCCTATCTGCAGCTGGCCCTGCATCTGGACCCGAAGGCTGAATTCGCAGCCATTGCCCTTGGCACCGTGTTTGAGCGCATGGACCAGCCAGCCCGGGCGATTGAAGCCTTTTCCAAAGTGCCGGAGGACAGTGTTCTCAAGCGCGAAGCGGAAATCCAGGTTGGCCTGAACTACAATTCCCTGGACCAGTTGGACGAGGCCCGCAGCCATCTGGAAGCGCTGATCAAGGCCGATCCCTCAGATCTGGAAGCCGTGATCGCCCTTGGAAACATTCTGCGCGCGCATGAGCTCTATGGCGACGCCGACAAGGTCTACACAAAGGGTCTCGACACGATTGCGGAGCTGCAGCCGCGCGATTGGCTGATCCTCTATTTCCGGGGCATAAGCCGGGAGCGTCTGGGCGAATGGGATCTGGCGGAAGCCGACTTCCGCAAAGCGCTGGAGCTGAACGAGAATCAGCCGCTGGTCCTCAATTATCTCGGCTATTCCCTGGTGGATCAGGGCCTGAAACTGGATGAAGCGCTCGACATGATCAAGACGGCGGTCGACCTGCGTCCGACCGACGGCTATATCGTCGACAGTCTCGGCTGGGTCTATTTCCGCCTCGGCCGCTATGAAGAAGCGGTGACCGAACTGGAACGGGCCATCGAGTTACGCCCGGCCGACCCGGTCATCAACGACCATCTGGGCGATGCCTACTGGATGGTCGGGCGCCGCAACGAAGCCCGGTTCCAGTGGAACCATGCCCGTGATCTGGGGCCGGAGGAAAAGGAACTTCCCAAGATCCTCGACAAGATTGCCAACGGCCTGAAGGACGTGCCGGGAACTGATGCGGCCAAGGCCGACAGCGATCAGAACGGCGGATAAGCGGCCCCTCCATGACTTCTTCCGATCCTGTGGCGCCCCGGGCAGAACTCGCCCGGGCGAAGGTCAATCTGGCACTGCACATCACCGGACGGCGGGCCGACGGCTATCACGAACTGGACTCCCTGGTGGCCTTTCCCCAGATCGGTGACCGGCTCGCCCTGGAACCGTCCGGAGACCTGGAACTTGCCCTGGAAGGGCCCTTTGCGCGGGATCTGGACGGACCGCCGGACAGCAATCTGATCCTGAAAGCGGTCCGGGCTTTTGCCATAGCCGCCGGGTGCCCAGTGCCCCGGGTCAAGCTGACCTTGACCAAACGCCTGCCCGTCGCCTCCGGCATTGGCGGCGGCTCCAGCGACGCGGCCACCACCTTGCGGCTGCTGGAAGACGCTACAGACCAGTATCTGCCCGAAGAGACCCTGCACGCTGTTGCCCTGTCTCTGGGGTCCGACGTTCCCGTCTGCCTGGATCCAAAGCCTCAGATCATGCGCGGCATTGGCGGGGACATCTCGCCCGGCCCGAACCTGCCTGCCTGCGGCATCGTTCTGGTCAACCCAAAGGTGGGGGTCTCAACACCTGCCGTCTTCAAAGCGCTGGCCAAGCGGGACAATCCGGGCCTTCCCGGTCTTCCGGCCCGGTTTGAAAGCCTGTCCGCTCTTGTGGCCTGGCTGAGCACCTGCCGGAACGATCTTGAAGCCCCGGCCGCCGGCATCTGCCCGGACATTGCCGAAGTGCTCAGTGCCCTCAAGGCGGATGAGCGTGTGGTCTTAGCCCGTATGTCCGGGTCTGGCGCCACCGTGTTCGGCCTGTGCGCCCCGCAAGATGCGGTCAGTATCGAACGCGCTTTACGGGTCTCCCACCGGCACTGGTGGATCGCCTCGGGGCCGCTGGCCTGAGGTGGGCCCGAAGACATCCCTGACAGATTTCGAGCTACTACCACGGAAACTTTATTTCAGTAGAAATAGATCAACAGATTGGCATTTCCTAGCAGCGTGCGAAAATTATTTACGTTATCATCTTGTATAGTCGGCCAGCCGCAGCTAATAAATAAAAAAAGTCGAGATATTTTTATTTTATCCAGAAGACTTAGAATGACAAATAATTACCTTAATAATATTAAGGGGTAAATATTGAAGCACATAAAAGAACTTACTTCGTTAAGAGCATTTGCGGCGTTTATAGTCGTGATTTTTCATATGTATTTTAAGGAAGGGTCTGACGGTATACTGCACAGAATGATTTCCGACGGGCACTTGGGCGTCGATTTATTCTTTATATTGAGCGGCTTCATTTTACCATATGTGTACCACGAGGCATGGTCGAAGGGTGAATTTCACTATCTCGATTTCCTCAAGAATCGGATTGCTCGCGTTTATCCCCTACATCTGTTCATGATCCTTCTCTTTTTGATCGCTTACCAGGCGGCAGCAACCCTGGGTCGGTCAAATTTTGAAGGTGCTGACTATCAAGCCTTGCCATTTCATGTCCTGGGTCTGCATGCTTGGGGTTTCCTTGATGGGCATAAGTGGAACTTCCCATCCTGGTCAATTAGTGCCGAGTTTTTCGCCTATCTTCTCTTTCCGCTTGCTTTGTTCCTCATGCTTCGGATGAGTGCGAAGCTGTCTCTTGTCGTCGCACTTCTGATCTTTCTAGCGACACATCTGTTAGCTGCCTCACAAGGAAAAGCACTAACAAAAATGATGTATGACTTTGGTATTCTTAGAATATCAGGTGAGTTCTTAATTGGAATTTCATTGTTCCAAATTTTCAATGAAAATAAAGTTCCCGCCCGTATTGCAAGACCGGGTTCTTTACTAACTCTGTTAGCGATATTTTTTGGCGTCTATTTTCAAATAAACGAGAGCCTTATCGTCCTAATGTTGGCTGCACTTATTTTCTTTGTTGCGCTGTTGAGCCGTGACGAACAGCCAAATTTCTTGAGACATCCGGCTCTTGTTTACTTGGGCGAGATCTCCTACGCGACCTACATGGTTCATATTCTCGTTCTTATGTCCGCAAGGTCTGTCTTGCCAGCTTCGCTTGTAAACGTGCTGTCAATCGTAGTCATTTACGTTAGCTCGGCATTGCTTTACCACATAGTTGAAGTTCCCTGTCGCAAGTACCTGCGGTCCCTTTTTCGGGTGACAAATACAAAACGCAATTGATCAGAAGGAGGTTTCACATTTCAAGTGCAACACCGATGTCTTTGCGAAAGCCTCGCAACGAGGAGCCCGAGGCATTTTTGCGGCGTTGAGTTTTGGAGCAACGTCAGCGTTTCTCTGGCTGCATCCATCCAGGTTTGAATGTCTTTTTTCTTAGAAGGTCACAGCCTATGTGGCGATTTCCGCTTTCAATTGGACCCCGATGCCTGGGGACTGCAGCTGGACACTCGCAAAACCCCATTTTTGAAATCGGCTATGCCTGTCAACGGGCGTTTGTTTCATGTTGGTTCGCGGCATGAAGCCAACTTGATCAACAGATTTCACGTACTGAAAAACGTGCTCTGAGGTTTTTGTGAGTGTCCAGATGGGTTTTTATCAATTGTGATTGGTATTGCAGATTTCCCACCGGCACTGGTGGATCGCCTCGGGGCCGCTGGCCTGAGGTGGGCCCGAAGACATCCCTGACAGATTTCGACGCAACGCCACAAATCACCAGCGCAACGCCTTCGTCCCAGCAACAGGTTGCAACAAAAAGTCCGACATCCCGAGAGACAGTTTCTAGAGCATTTTGATTGAACACAGAGTCGATTTTGGATTCCCTTTTTGTGATTTGAGTGATTCATAGGTTTCCATCTGATTTGATGGAGGACTATATGGCGCGGGCTTACGGATCCGATCTTCGCCGCCGTGTTGTTGATGCGATTGAAGGTGGCCTATCGACGCGTGCGGTGGCTCAGCGCTTTTCAGTCGGGATCTCGACCGCCGGTTCCTGGCACCGTCATTGGCGTCGGACTGGCAGCTATGAAGCGCAGCGCCAAGGCAGCCGAGGTGGCTCGGTTCTGGATGGTCACAAGGACTTTCTTCTTGGCCTGATTGAAAGCAAGGCTGATATCACTTTGCAGGAGATGGCCGAACAGCTCCAGATGCAGCAGTCGTTGCAGGTCGACCCCACGACGATCTGGTACTATCTGCGCCGCCTTGGGCTGACGTATAAAAAAAGACAGCGCATGCAGAAGAGCAGCAGCGTCCCGATGTCCTGAAGCGTCGGCAGTCCTGGTTTGAAGGCCAGCCCGAGCTTGACCCGGATCGGCTGGTCTTCATTGACGAGACCGGCGCCTCCACGAAGATGGCAAGGCTTTACGGACGGTCACGGCGCGGAGAGCGCTGCCGCGCAGCCATTCCGCACGGGCACTGGAAAACAACGACATTTGTCGGTGCCCTCAGGCGTCATGGCATGACCGCTCCCATGGTGCTGGATGGCGCTATGCATGGCGCCGCCTTCCTCGCCTATGTGGAGCAGGTTCTGGCCCCGACACTGAAACCCGGCGACATCGTCATCATGGACAATCTGCCCGCGCATAAGCCAGTCGCCATACGAGAAGCCATTGAGAAAACCGGAGCACGCTTACACTTCTTGCCGCCCTATAGCCCCGATTTCAATCCGATCGAAATGGCCTTCTCAAAACTCAAGTCCATTTTGAAAGCCAAGGCATGCCGCACAATCGACGAACTCTGGCAAACAATCGGAACCGCGATCGAAGCCTTCAAACCAGACGAATGTGCAAACTATTTCAAGGCCGCTGGATATGACCCGGTTTAAGGTCAAAATGCTCTAACCCCCGGGCCAGCCGGTTCGGCCCTGGCCCCCGGGCCTTTATACATAGCGTAATTCCGGCGGCCACTCTCCTGAGCCTATGATGCGGGGTCGTAACACACGCCCCAAGAGGCATAAAAGGAGAGTGGCCGCCGGAATTACGCTATGTATTAGCTCACCCGGGAGATGCAGAAGGCGACCGCATCGGCAAGCGCGTCGCTATGGACGCCCTTCGGCAGGCTTTCCAAAGCCTTCAGGGCGTTGTCGCCATAATCGCGCGCCCGTTGAACGGTGTCGGCCAGCGCATCATAGGTCTTCAGCAGCTCAATCGCCTGTTCCAGGTCACCGTCTTCCACGCTCTCGCCTTCCAGGCAGCGTTTCCAGAATGTCCGGTCCTGATCCGTTCCGCGCGCAACAGCCAGCACCACCGGCAAGGTGATTTTGCCTTCCCGGAAATCATCCCCCACATCCTTGCCGAGATCGGCTGACGACCCGCCATAATCCAGCGCGTCATCCACCAGCTGGAAAGCATAACCCAGTTCCATGCCATAGGTGCGGGCGGCCGCCTTCAAGGCATCGGACTGTCCGGCAATGACCGGGCCGACTTCGGCGGCGGCGGCGAACAACGCTGCCGTTTTGGCTTCGATCACGCGCAGATACTCGGCCTCCGTGGTGGCGATGTTCTTCGCCGCGCCCAATTGCAGCACTTCCCCTTCCGCAATCACGGCAGAGGCAGAGGACAAGATGCCCAGCGCTTCGAGCGAGCCCACATCCACCATCATCTTAAAGGCCTGGCCGAGCAGGTAGTCGCCCACCAGAACGCTGGCCTGATTGCCCCAGAGCTTCCGGGCCGCCAGTTTGCCCCGGCGCATGTCGCTTTCGTCCACAACATCATCATGCAGCAAGGTGGCCGTATGCATGAATTCAACACTGGCCGCCAGTGTGACATGGCCGTTGCCCTCATAGCCGAAGATATCTGCAAGGGCGAGCGTGAGCATCGGGCGCAGCCGTTTTCCGCCGGAAGAGATCAGGTGCTTGGCGATCTCCGGAATCAGATCAACATTGGATCCGGCCTTGGAAAGGATCAGCTCATTCACCTCCTCCATGCCCGGC
This sequence comes from Roseibium sp. AWQ4_290, assembly GCF_056160985.1. Taxonomy (NCBI): domain Bacteria; kingdom Pseudomonadati; phylum Pseudomonadota; class Alphaproteobacteria; order Hyphomicrobiales; family Stappiaceae; genus Roseibium; species Roseibium sp. AWQ4_290. Next base: position 184,152 of record NZ_JBSWYG010000007.1, on the reverse strand, counting down.
GACACGAGGTCAACAAGCGGCTGGATGCTCGGACGGCGCGATTGAGTGTCAGAAAATGTTGCGACAACGGCCACTTATGGCACTCCCTGGATATTTGAGCGGACAATATGGCGCGAAGGCGCCCGGGGCAAGACGCCAATCCATTGACAAACAGGTGAATTGCGCCAAACAGCGTGATTTGCTGTACACCTGAACTGCAACCGCCCCTGGAACGTCCTTAGGACCTTTGCTGCTAAGCCCGGAAAAGATATGGAAGAACTCGTCAGAACTAACGATCCCGTCCTCATTTCCTTCCTGGAGTCGATTCTGGAAGACGCCGGGATCAAGCATTTTGTCGCAGATGGCAATATGAGCATTCTGGAAGGGTCCCTTGCCATGATCCCCCGGCGCATTCTGGTTGATGCGGACCAGCTTCACAAAGCCCGCTCCCTGGTGACGGAAGCCGGTCTCGCCCATGAATTACGCCCTTTGAAAGACCTGTTCTGATATGAGCGGCCCACTGGATATATCCTCCGGCGAGGTCACACGCGACGCCTTTCTTGGCGGCAAGGTACATGTCTACCAGCCCCAAAAAGGCCGCCACAGGGCCGGTCTGGATGCGGTTTATCTTGCCGCGGCCCTGCCCGACGGCACAAAAGGGCATGTGGTCGATCTTGGGGCTGGCGTCGGAACGGCAGGCTTCTGCGCCGCAGCCCGCCTGCCCGGTATCAGCGTTACTCTTGTGGAGATTGACGAAACCGTCTTGTCCCTCGCCCAGGCTGGCCTGGAAGATCCGGGCAATACGTCCTTCGCGGGGCGGGTCGTCTCCTTGAAGGCCGATGTCACCGCCAAGGGCAGCCTGCGCCATGCGGCCGGGCTGAGGCCGTCGCTGGCCGATCATGCGATCATGAACCCGCCCTACTATGAGGCGGACCGGTTCCGCGCGTCCCCCAAATCCGCGAAGGCCGACGCGCATATGCTTGATGAGCGGGGTCTGGAGCCCTGGGCCAGAACCGCCACCGATATTGTCAAGGAAGGGGGAAGCCTGACCGTGATTTTCCGGGCGGATGGCCTGCAGGACCTGCTCAGCGCTCTTACGGGCCGGTTCGGCGCCATTGACGTCATTCCGCTGCGCCCTCGCCCCGAGGCCCCAGCGACACGGGTTCTGGTTCGCGCCATCCGCGCCAGCAAGGCGCCCTTGCAGCTCCTGCCCGGCTTTGTGCTGCATGAAGGCGCCGGATCGGACTTCACTGCCCAGTCCAAAGGCGTGATGCGGGACGGCCTCGGCCTTGGCCTCGGCCAGCGCTGACCCGTTCAGCCCGTCAGTGCACCAGAATTTCCCCATCCGCATAGCGGAAATCAACCGGTTCGATCAGATTTTGATGGGCAATGCGCACCGAATGGATCCGTCCTTCAATCTCCCGCTCCCAGAAAGAGAGAAACCGGGTGAGTTCCGGAAATTTCGGCGCCAGATCTTCTGTTTGCCAAAGGAAACTTTGCAGAAGTTTGGGATGGTCGGGCAGCCGGTAGAGAATTTCGGCCGTCAGCAATCCATAACCGAGCAGCCGCTTTTCGAAGTCTGAGATGGTCGTCATTCCGATCCTTTCTTCGTTGCAAAGAAAGAGTGTCACGGAATTCCGGTTAACCAAACCCGACTATTGAGCAAATTCTGTTCAAAAACAAAACTTTAGCAGCACTATACTAAGCCTGCTAACAAGACCCGTTTCAGGGACGGCCCCCATGCCAGTGGGGAAGTCAGCGGGATTGAATGGAGGTGAGATACCCTAAAAACACGTCAATGTCTTCTGGTTCAAAGGCAAATTCCGGCATCGTGTCATGGGCGGTCACGATCCCCTCTGCCAGAGGCTCTTCCAGACTTTCCAACGGATAGCGTTTGGACAGATCCCGGAAGGCGGGTGCGCCGGCATTTGGGCTGCTGCCGCTGGCGCCGACCGCGTGGCAGGCCGCACAATGGATTTCGGCCAGTTCCAACCCGGAGGCTAGACTTAGCGGATCGGATGGATACGCGCCGTCAGAAGCCAGCGACGTGCCGCAAGCCATCACCAGAACCAACGCCGCCAAAATGCTGGGGCCTGTTGCCACGGGCCTCTCCTTCCCTTGAATCACGCAGCGTTTTATAGATGGTTCCGGTCCCCCTGCCCATTAGGAGGATCACGCAGTGTGCAGCACTGCAGTGTACCGCAAGATGGGGCGCAACAGGACTGTCCTTGCCTGCGCAGCACCTGTATGGTCCTTCAAAAGCAGACCCTACCGGAGGTTTCATGAGCCCGTCCCCCCTTCCCGCGTCCATTGACGATACGCTTCAACTGATGGATCAGGCGGGCTATGTCGCAGATAGGTCCCTGGCCACGGTCCTGCATCTTGCCCTCAAGATGCGCCGCCCCCTGTTTTTGGAAGGCGAAGCCGGGGTCGGCAAGACGGAAATCGCCAAGGTGCTGTCGGGCACGCTCGGCCGGGACCTGATCCGGCTGCAATGTTATGAGGGCCTCGACATTGCCGCCGCCGTTTATGAATGGAACTATCAGGCCCAGATGATCGAGATCCGCGTGTCGGAAGCCTCCGGAGACACCAGTCACCAGAACCTGTCCAGATCGATCTTTGACGAGCGTTTCCTGATCAAGCGGCCGGTGCTTCAGGCGCTGGAGCCGTCTCCTGCCGGACCGCCGGTGTTCCTGATCGATGAACTGGACCGGGCTGATGAAGCCTTTGAAGCCTTCCTTCTGGAAGTGCTGGCGGACAATCAGGTCACGATCCCGGAGCTTGGAACGATCAAGGCTGCAGAACCGCCCATCGTAATCATCACCACAAACCGGACCCGGGAAATCCATGACGCCCTGAAACGCCGGTGCCTCTATCACTGGGTCGATTATCCGGATGCGGAGCAGGAGCTGGAAATCGTCCGCCGCAAGGTGCCCGGTGCCGCCGAGCGCCTGGCCGAAGAGGTCGTTGCCTTCGTCCAGAGACTGCGCGCCGAAGAAGATCTCTTCAAGCAGCCCGGTGTCGCTGAAACCCTCGACTGGGCCACCGCCCTGTCGGAGCTGAACGAACTGGCCCTCGACCCGGATATGGCTTCCGACACGCTCGGGGTTCTTTTGAAATACCAGGACGATATAGAGCGGGTACGCGGCTCGAAAGTGCACCAGATGGTCGAGGAGCTCCGCAAGGAGGGCGCCCGCTCTGTCCAGCAGCCGATGCCGGCGGTCTGAGCGCATGCGCTCCCGCATTATCGACAATATTGTCTATTTCGCCCGCACCCTGCGCAAGGCGGGGGTTCCCGTTGGCCCGGCGTCGGTCGTGGATGCGGTGCAGGCGGTGGAAGTCTCCGGCATTACCAGCCGCGACGACCTTTACTGGACCCTGCATGCGGTCTTTGTGCGCAAACGCGAGCAGAAGGTTCTGTTTGACGAGGCCTTCCGCATCTACTGGCAAAGCCGGGGCTTGATCGAAAAGATGCTCGCCATCCTGTCGCCGGTTGCCCCGCCGCGCGGCGCCCCGGAAAAGCCCAAGGCCGGCCAGACCCGCGTGTCGCAAGCCTTCGAAGCGGCCAAGGAGCGGACCGCGGAAGAAACTGTGCCGGAGATCGAAGTGGATGCCAAATTCACCGTGTCTGGCAAGGAACTATTGCAAACCAAGGATTTCGCCCAGATGACGGCGGACGAAGTCGCGGCCGCCAAACGGGCCTTGCGGGCAATGGCCCTGCCCCAGGACAAGATCCGCCTCAGGCGCTTGAAAGCAGCGCCACGCGGGCGGGTTGATCCGCGCCGGACCTTGCGCGCGTCCCTCCGGGCGGGCGGTGGGATCATTGACCTGAAATTCCGCAAACCAATGGAAAAGCGCCCGCCGCTGGTGGCCTTGTGCGACATTTCCGGGTCCATGAGCCAGTATTCACGCCTGTTGCTGCATTTTCTGCATGGGGTGACCGCCGACCGGCGGGACGTGCACACTTTCCTGTTCGGCACACGGCTCACCAATGTCAGCCGGCAGTTGCGCATGAAAGATCCGGACGAGGCGCTGGCGGCCTGCTCCGACGGGGTGGCGGACTGGTCCGGCGGCACCCGGATCGCCTCGGCCTTGCGGGACTTCAACCTGCACTGGTCGCGCCGGGTCCTGTCCGGCAAACCCACCGTGCTCCTGATCACCGACGGCCTGGAACGGGACACCGATGAGGATCTTGCGCGGGAAATGGACCGGCTTCACCGGTCCTGCCGCCATCTGATCTGGCTCAACCCGCTGCTGCGCTTCGGTGGTTTCGAAGCCAAGGCCAAGGGCATCCGCGCCATGCTGCCTCATGTGGACGACTTCCGTGCAGCCCATTCCCTCGACGCGGTCTCCGATCTTGCCGATGCGCTGGCTGGAACGCGGCAGCAAACAGCGCCCAAAGCGCCCAAAGATTGGCTTTAGAGCATCGTGCGATAAGTTTGCACCATTTGACCGGATCTGCTTTGTTTGCTGAGGAGGCGGATCGCGCGCCTTGGTGTTTCCCACCACAAGTGCGATCCAACGATGTCAGCGGGCAAAGCAGACCGGCCCCTCGGGTGATGGAAAGCAGCCCATCGGCAGCGTTGCGTCGCTTGCCCGATACACCGCATCGCGCTGCGCGAAGCGCCTTCCCGGATGATCTGCTTTCCAGCATCAAATGGTACAAACTTATCGCACGATGCTCTAGACAGGCAGGAGAGACTAACTTGAACGGAAAAACGCTTTCGGATTTTCAGGACATTGTCCAAACGGTCTCAAACACTTACGCACAGAAGTTCGGGATTGAGCGGGACGCTGCCTGGTATCTTGAAAAACTGACGGAAGAACTCGGCGAACTGGCTGCTGCCGATCTCAAATGCCGGGGCAGAGCAAGATCTGACGGAAAAACGGCATCGGACCTCAAGGCCGAGCTGGCAAACGAAACCGCCGATCTGTTCGCCCATCTTTTGCTGTTTTGCGATGACCGGGGCATCGACCTCGATCAGGCCATTGCCAAGAAATGGATGCGCTACCTTCCAGCTCCAGCCCAGCCAGCTTGAAAGCAACAGGTTTGTGGATTGGCGTTTGCAACCGCATTGGGCTTTTCCATGCCCATGGTCAAGCTGCCCCATGGGAACTTACGCGGCAGCAGCAGAACCTGACAAAAACGTTCTGTAGATCCGGTAAGCTTCCAAAAGGGCCAGCGGCACAAAATGCACAAGGGCCGCACCAAAGTGGTTGTGCACGAAAATCCAGTGCAGCAGCGTCGCAATGGCCGCCAGATAGACCAGTTGCTGCAGCTTCTTCCAGCGGCGGCCCAGCACACGGACGGAAAAGTCGTTGGATGTAAGCGCAAGCGGCAGAAAGATGAAAAAGGCCAGCCAGCCGGTCCAGATACCGAACAACAGCGCCTCCGTCAGCATGGCGGACAAGGACCCGCTGTCGATCACATAGAGAACGGTGTGCAGCGCCGCATATCCAAAGGCCGCCACGCCGAAATACCGCCGGCGGCGCAGCATCCAGAGCCAGAAACTGCTTTTGGGAAAGAGCAACCGGACCGGAGAAATGATCATGCAGATGATCATGAATCTGGCTGCGAACTCGCCGGTTGGATGCAGGAGGAATTCGCTCGCCGGACGCCCGTCTTCCGAAATTGCGCCGGATGTCAAAGCCAGAACCATGGGAATGGATGACAGGGCCAGCAACAGCCAGATGAAGGCCTTCGACGACCTACCCCTTTTCAAACTCTCTATCATGCCGCGCCCCTGTTTTCCTCGCCCGCTGCCGCGCCCTGCGGTCAGTGGAAATCATACCCGCAGCCTGTCGCAGATCTGTGCCAGGACCCGGCCGGTTTTGTCGCAAGATGTATCTGAAGAGCAGCCGTCCATCGAAAGACCTAAGGAAAACCCCGCCGGTCCGGTGTTGGGGCACATGAGACCGGCGGGATCTTTGAAGCGGGCCGCACCGGGCCCGGGACAGACAATAGTTTCAACTTTTCGAAACTAAATGCGGCAAGCTGTCTCAGCGGCGATCCGAGACGCTGAGCCTTGCCCGTTTAGGGCAGAGCCACAACCTGCGTGCGCACGCCAACCCGCTGAAAGAGATCCTTGATGTCCCGGTTCGCCATGCGGATGCAGCCATAAGACACCGCCCGCCCGATGGAGCCGGGCCGGTTGGTGCCGTGAATAGCGTAATTGCCGTTGGAGAGCGTCATGGCAGCCGCACCCATGGGATTGTTGGGGGCGCCACCCGCAATCCTCTTCGGCAAATGCGGAAAGTCCCGGCGCACCTCCTCAGACGGAGACCAGTCCGGCGCGACATATTTGGCCGTGATCCGCGCTGTCCCGGTCCAGGCCTTGCGCGGCTTGCCAACGGCAACCCGGTAGCGGATCGCCCGCTGCCCACGCAGCACCAAATAAAGCCGCTTTTCAGAATTTCGGATCACGATCGTGCCCGGCCGGAAGCGGTGATCTGAAAAGCCGACCAACTCGGCCGCCTGCGCAGCAGATGGCAGGCCGGGCACACCCCCAAAGGCCAGCCAGCCCAGAACAGAACTGAAAAGACAAAACCAGCAGGAGAAACGACGCATAACAGGTCCCCTTTTGCAGAGAACCCTACTCGAACGGGACCAGGGACAGAACCAGGCACCCCGCTTTTCTTAAGCAAGGGTTAACGCATCTCCGTTGCGGCTAATCCAGGAGTACGGGAAACATCAGTCCAGCAAGCGCGGTGTTCCGTCCTGCCACTCGTAGACTGCATAGTCCGGCAGGTTGCTGTCTCCCTTTTCGTCAAACGTCACGGGCCCCAGAATCGTCTCCAGCGGGCCGCTGCGCAAGGCTTTTGAGACCGCTTCCAGCCCGGTCTCTCCGGCCATGCCGGCCGCCCGTGCCCACGCTTGAATGGCTGCATAAGTGGTCAGGGCATAGCGGTCTGCCGGGCGGCCCTCGGCCTCCAGCGCAGACACCAGTTCCGCCGCACCGTCCTGCTCCCGCGGATCAACCGGATAGGTCATCAAGGCCCCATCTGCCACCGGTCCGGCGAGGTCTGGAAAATCATTGCTCATCATGGCATCCCCGGACATGAGCACCATGTTCAAGCCCTGCCGGTTCATCTCCCGCATGAGCGTGCCGGTTTCAGCGGCATAGCCGCCAACAAACACCACGTCCACAGCCTCCAGCGCGAGCTGGGAAACGATATAGCGGTAATCCTTTTCACCCGTGTCAAATCCGAGCGCCAGGCTTTCAGACACGCCCAAACCGTTGAGCACGGCCTTGACCTGATCGGCGAGACCTTTGCCATAGGCAGTCTTATCGTTCAGGATTGCAATACGGGACGTGCCGAACCGCTTGGCCAGAAAAGCCCCGGCCACTGCGGCCTGGCGGTCATCCCGGGGTGCCAGACGGAAAACACCCGCACCCGGGCGTGCATCCGTGAAGGTGGGCAAGGTGGTCACCGGAGACATCTGCACGATCCCGGCCTGAGCATAGACCTCACTGGCCGGAATAGACGCCCTGAAACAGGCATGACCGGCTACAAAGACAACCCCTTTGCCAACAAGCTGGTTGGCCACTGTCACCGCCTTGTCTTCATCACAGGCATCGTCCGCGAAGTCCAGAACAAGACGCTCGCCATTGACGCCGCCGGCCCGGTTTAAATCCGCCACCGCCTGCGCGGCGCCGGCGCGCATCTGCAGGCCGATTTCTTTGAACTGACCGGTCATCGGCCCGGCAACCGCAATCCGGATGTCAGCCTGTGCCGCCCCGGACAACAGGCAGCCCGCACACAGAAGAACAAAGGTTGCAACTTGGGCTGCAACTAGGCGAAAAATCATCCGGCGCTCCTTGCCAACCAGTCTGTTCCTGAAGGAACAACTTAGGGACGGCGGCATCATTGTGACCGCTATCCCCTTTGCAGAACTCCTAGCAGCGACTAGGTTACGGCTGCAAGTCAAAGACATGGCCGATTCCGGCTGAACCGGCTGATGGAGCTGACCTTATGTCTACGCCGACCTCCAACACCACCCGGCTGCCACTCGACACGGCCAGCTTCCGCGAGGCCATGAGCCGGATTGCTGCGGCTGTCCATGTGGTGACCACAGACGGCCCGGGCGGTCGCTTCGGCGCCACGGTTTCTGCAGCGTGCTCGGTGAGCGACGACCCCGCCAGCATTCTGATCTGCCTCAACCGGCAGACCCGCATGCATGATGCGGTGCTTCAAAACCGGTGTTACTGCCTCAACACGCTCGGCCACGATCACGAAGACATTTCCAACAGTTTTGCCGGGCGGGACACACTGGACATGGCCGCGCGCTTTGCCAAAACCAGCTGGACACAACTTGCCACCGGCTGCCCGGCGCTGGACAGCGCCCGGCTCAGTGTCGATTGCGACGTGTTTTCGGTCACGGAAATGGGCACCCATTCCATCATTGTGGGCACAGTTGTGGACCTGCGCATGACCGAGCCCGGCCAGTCCCTGCTCTATGTGCGCCGGGGCTATAAAAGCCTCGACAGCTGAGCCGCTTCGGCCCACACTGAAGCGGGTTCACGTTTTTCTTTCCCTTTCCCGTTCCGGAACACCATGACATGACAGGCCCCCGCAACCTCATCACCGATGTCCCCGGCCTGAAACTCGGCAATGCCACGGACACGGATCTGAAATCGGGCGCAACCGTGCTGGTCCCGGACGAACCTGCGGTTGCCTCTGTGGCCATTCATGGCGGTGCACCCGGAACACGGGAAATCGCCCTCCTGGAACCAGAACAGACTGTTGAGAAGATCGACGCCATCGTTCTGGCGGGGGGATCCGCTTTCGGGCTGGATGCAGGCGCCGGGGTCCAGGGGCGCCTTGCCGAACTCGGCTACGGCTTTCAGGTCGGCCCGGTGCGCGTGCCCATCGTGCCCACGGCCATCCTGTTCGACCTGCTCAATGGCGGCGACAAGAGCTGGGGCCAGGCGGCACCCTACCGGGATCTTGGCCGGTCGGCCCTTGATGCGATTTCCAGCACGTTTGAGCTGGGCTCAGTCGGTGCTGGAACCGGGGCGACCACCGCCAATCTGAAAGGCGGCCTTGGGTCCGCCTCCCTGGTGCTTGGCAACGGGGTGACAGTCGGCGCAGTTGTGGCGGTCAATGCGCTTGGCCGGGCCACAATCGGCGACAGCGCCCATTTCTGGGCTGCTCCGTTTGAACAGAACGCGGAATTCGGTGGCCTTGGAACGGCCCATCCCTTCCCCGGCGATGCGGTGGATGTGCGTACCAAACTGGACGCCCTGAAAGCAGGCGCCAACACAACGATTGCTACGGTGGCGACCGATGCGGTTCTGACAAAAGGCGAGGCCAAGCGTCTCGCCGTCATGGCCCATGACGGGCTGGCCCGAGCCCTGTGGCCCGCTCACACCCCGCTGGACGGGGATCTTGTCTTTGCCCTGTCGACCGGCCGGCGCAAACTGGAAAGCGGATTGGAGGATATGGTTCAGATCGGCGCCGCCGCCGCTTCCTGCCTGGCCCGGGCCATTGCCCGGGGAATCTACCATGCCAGCCCGGCTCCGGGCGATCCGGTGCCCACCTGGCAGCAGAAATTCGGCCGGTAAAAATTCCTGAAACAATAATTCTGAAATGCAAATACGCCAGGCAGCCGCCCCCATCCGGGAGGCCTCGGAAGCGGTCTTTAGCAAAAGCTGTCTGAAGATCAGGGGGCGTTCCGGCCGAGACGGGCTGCGCGAGCCAGCATTCGGGTGCGGGCTTGCTCACTGGAATTGTGGATCGGCGCGAACAGGTCAAACCCCCTGGGCTTTAGGCCGCAAAAGGCAAGGATCTGCTTTTCCGTCTGTTTGCGGGTGCCTGACCCGTAGATCCAGCGGAAGATCCAGCCCGGCGTATCGGCGGTGACCAGAACCTGCGCCGTCCGGCCCTTCAACAGTTTTTCCGGGATCATTTTGCCCGGCACATATTGATAGGCCTTGCCAGCCAGAAACACCCGGTCGAACAGGCCCTTGAGCTTGGCCGGATGCCCGCCCCACCATAGTGGGTGGACCAGCACGAAATGCTGACACCAGACAATGTCTTCCCAGATTTCCTGCAGATCCGGCTCAAGAGCCGGAGCGTCATGCAGATCGGACGTTCCAAAATCCGGATTGAACGTCATTTCGAACAGATGCCGAACCCGGACCTCATGGCCGCAACCGGCCGCTTCCCGAGCAAATTCGCCTGCCAGCGCCCCGCAGAAACTGCCCTGCGCGGGGTGTCCGTCAAGAACCAAAATGCGTGTCATGTGCACACTCGCTTGTTTAAAAAAGGAAGATCAGATAAAAATTGACCTCGGTCATCTTTTGACACCAGAACACCCTAAGGTCAATATTTTTTTGACCGCGGTCATTTTTGAGGACGCATGACACGCAAACCCCAGGCCCGCAGGATCGCAACACGGGCCAAAGTGCTGCAGGCCGCAAAGGACTTGAGCGCAAGACATGGTCTTGATCAGGTCACGGCGGACGCCGTTGCAGCCGAAGCTGGCGTTGCCAAAGGTACCGTCTTTTCCCATTTCGGCGATATGGACGGTCTGTTGTCCCACATCCTGCTCGACCGGCTGGACGCGCTGAGAACACCTCCCCCGGACCATGACGTCTTCCCGGCAGCTGCCGCTGAGACCACCGACCCCGTCGGTCTGCTGATTGCCCGGATGATGCAACTAATTGAAGTGATCACGGAAAGCCCAGCGATCATGCGCCTGTTTCTTGACAATATTGGGGTCACCAAACCCAATTGCGCAGAAGAATTTGTGGAAACGCTGGATGCCCTGGATGCGGAACTGGCGGCTTTTCTGGAGCTTTGGCAGCGCTCCGGCGCAGCCTCGCCGGCCTTGCGGCAGGACCGCAGCCCAGCGGAAATGATGGATGGGCTGATTGCCTTCATGATCCATGGCGCGATCTTGCGCAAAAGCCTTCAGGTGACCGACATGGGCGCGCTGGAACAAAGGCTCCGCCGCCATGTGGAGGCTTTGCTGCTAGCGCCCTGACTCTGGCCCAATGACGCTTGCACAATGACGCTTGCACAGTGAAGCCGGCCCTGCAAGGTGACCCTGCAAGGTGGGCGGACGCACATGGTGCGGCCCCTTTAGACCCTGCTGTAGCGCCCCGTGCAGACCACAACTACCCCTCGTCCGGCAGCTCCCCCGGCCAGCTCACAACATGCTGTTCATAGTCTTCCAGCTGCAGGCCATCTTCCGGCACCGTTCGGCCAGAGACCGAGATACCGGCCTGATGCACAGTGTGCGGATCGCCCGACACCAGCGGATGCCACCAGTAAAGATCCTCGCCCTCGCGCACCAGCCGGTAGGCGCAGGTCGGCGGCAGCCAAGTCAGGGTTCTGACCTCGTCCGGGGTCAGCTGAATGCAGTCCGGCACGGTCGCGGCACGGTTCTCATAGTCCTTGCAGCGGCAGCTGTCCCCATCCAGAAGCGTGCAGGCCACCTGGGTCCAGACAATCTCGCCCGTGTCCCAGTCTTCCAGCTTGTTCAAGCAGCAGCGCGCACAGCCATCGCAAAGGGACTCCCATTCTGCGGAAGTCATATCGTCCAGGCTCTTGGTCTTCCAGAACGGAAGCGGCGCTGGGTCTGTGTCAGAAGCGGGGTCCATGCACATGCCTGAGAATTGCCAATGTCAGCCGGAAGCGGCACGCAGCGCCTAACATGCTCCGGGACCGGCGGCAATATCACACCATGAAGAGACGTTTCGCCCCTCTCCTCACGCAGCGGCTAAAATGACTTTCAAATCCCCTTTGCGCAGCAGCGCAAGAGCTGTTTTCATACAAGGTGAAAGACGCTACCCTTATCAGTGGATCTGTTTGAGATTCCGGTGACGCTTTGACGGCAATCTGTCATGTCTGTTAACCGTCGGATGTCTTTTCCAATAGCCATTTGCAGCTGTTTGAAATACGTCTGACGGCAGTTTGCCAGGGCCGCACCGGCCCCTCATCCGACCGAGACACCAGCGCCGCCGGAGACCCTGTTCGCGTGACAGAAGAGCCGCACAAAACTGAAGCCGCCGGAAAGGCGCCAGAGACAGAGCAGCAGACGGCCGCAGAGGACACCTCGCCACAAGCTGGCGCGGGCAAACGCCACCGCGTCCGCCGGTTCTTCCTGGCCATGGATGCCTTTGTCGACACGGCCCTATGGACCAGCGGCTCCGCCCTCCGGCGTCTGTTTGAAGGCTATGACTCGTTCTTGCGCCGTTTCAAGGCCAAGGGCATCTGGCGCGGCCTGTCGGAACTGTCGTCCGATGCCCTCACCTTCGGCCTGGCAGGCTTCATTGTTGTGCTGGCCTTTGCCCAGCCCGCCTTTGAAGCCACCCGCTATGCGGACTGGAAAACAACAGACGACTTTGCGGTCACATTTCTGGACAGGTTCGGCAAGGAAATCGGCCGCAGGGGCATTGTGCTCAATGACAGCGTGCCGCTGGAAGAAATTCCCGATTCGTTGATCAAGGCGACACTGGCCACGGAAGACCGGCGCTTTTTCAGCCATTTCGGCATTGACGGGGTCGGCACGTTCCGCGCAATGGTGGAGAACGCACGGGCAGGCGGTGTGGTCCAGGGTGGCTCGACCCTGACCCAGCAACTTGCCAAGAACCTGTTCCTCAGCAATGAGCGCAGCCTCAGCCGCAAGATCAAGGAGGCCTATCTGGCCCTGTGGCTGGAGGCCAATCTCACCAAACAGGAAATCTTGAAGCTCTATCTGGACCGGGCCTATATGGGCGGCGGAGTCTTTGGGGTGACGGCGGCCTCCAAGTTTTATTTCAACAAGAATGTGCGCGAGCTCACCCTTGCCGAAAGCGCCATGCTGGCCGGGCTTTACAAGGCCCCGACCAAATATGCACCCCATATCAATCTGCCGGCAGCGCGGGCGCGGGCCAATGAAGTGCTCACCAATATGGTGCAGGCAGGCTTCCTGACCGAAGGCCAGGTGATCGGCGCCCGCCGCAATCCGGCCCTTGCCGTTGACCGGTCCCAGGACCAGCTGCCCGAATATTTCCTCGACTGGGCGCTTGACGAGGTCAAGAAACTGGCCCGCCGCACCCCTGCCATGGCCCATGACCGGATCGTGACCGTGCGCACCACGCTGGACCCCGCTCTGCAGCGGCAGGCGGATCTGGCCGTCGAGACAATCCTGCGCGACAATGGCAAACTGCGCGATGCCAGCGAGGCGGCCCTGATTTCCATGATCCCGGACGGGGCGGTCGTGGCTATGGTGGGCGGACGCTCCTACGGGGAAAGTCAGTTCAACCGGGCGGTCAATGCCCTGCGCCAGCCCGGCTCCTCCTTCAAGCCCTTTGTCTACATGACCGCCTTCCTGAACGGCTACACCCCGGCCAGCATCGTGCCAGACCGGCCGGTCTGGATCGGCAACTGGTCCCCGAAGAACTACAACCGCAGCTATCGCGGCCCGGTGACGCTGAAAACCGCCCTGACCAAATCGATCAACACGATCCCGGTTCGCCTGTCGCTGGATTTCGGCCGGGAAAAAATCATCGAGACCGCCTATGCGATGGGACTCACCCATGAACTGGAAAATTCCATCTCCCTGCCGATCGGCTCGTCGGAAGTGACCGCCATCGATATGGCCTCCGCCTATTCCACCTTTGCCAATGGAGGCATGTCGGCCCCTGCCTATGGCATCCTGGAAGTTCGCAACAGCGACGGCAAGATTCTCTACCGGCATGAGCGCGACGAGACCGCCACTCCCAAACGGGTTCTGCCGGAAGAACAGGTGGAAATGATGAATGACATTCTGGTGAATGTGGTGGAGGCTGGCACCGCCCGGCGGGCCCGCCTGGACGGGGTCGTGGCCGCCGGCAAAACCGGCACCACCAACGCCTACCGCGATGCCTGGTTTGTCGGCTACACAGGCAATTTCTCAACAGCGGTCTGGGTCGGCAATGACGACTTTTCCTCCACACGGCGCGTGACCGGCGGCAGCCTGCCCGCTATGACCTGGCAGCTTTACATGAACTACGCCCATAAAGGCATCGAACTGGCCCCCATGCCCGGCGTTCCCGCCGAAAGCCTGCCGCGCCTTGCGAAACCGGCCGCCGCGCAGGTGGCGGCAAAAACCACCATCTTTTCGCAGCCCCGGGTGCTGAAACGGCGCACCCAGAAAATCCTGTTGCAGATCGGCCAGGACCTGCGCCGCCTGAGCGAACAGAAGAAGGCTGCCAACGACCCCGGCCCGGCGCGCGCCGTCACGGACACGGCGTCCCTGCGGGCGGCCTCACCCGAACCCATGGCGGCCCAATGAGCGGAACGACCATGCAGCAGGACCCGCGCCAATATGGCGAAGCGGATTGGCACATTCAGGACCTGCCCAATGCCATCCGCCCCTACCGCCCCCATCCGGCGCGCACGCTCCTCATTCTGGCGCTGATCGTGGCTGCGGCTGGCGTACTCGGTATCGGTTCCGCCTATCTCCTGATCGAGCGGGAACAGCCCCTTGATGCGATCACCATAGGCTCCTGGCGCGCCTATCCAAGGGCAGGCACCGCCGAGGCCGATCCCTATTCCGTGGCCATCTATACCCGCGGCGCAGTGATCCCGCTGGCCTCCGGTGAGGGCCTGGCCCTTGAAGCCCGGCAGGACAATCAGGGCTATCTGCTCGACCCGACCTGCATCTACACAATCTCGGGCCAGACCCCGGCGGCAAGGCTGTGGACCTTGACCGCGACGGACGGCAATGGCCATCTGGCCGCCACCTTGCCCGGACGGGTATATCTGGACAGCCAGCACCTGTTGCGCAATCCGGACGGCTCGTTTGAGATCAACGCGGCCGCAGCGCCCCATTCGGGCAACTGGCTGCCGCTGGAAGCCAATGCCAGCGCAAGTGATGGCCTGCGCTTCGTGCTCAGGCTCTATGATGCACCGGTCACCACCGGTGAGGCGCTGGACGGCATTTCCCTGCCCAAGATTGAAAGGCAGGGCTGCCCGTGACCCTTTCCCCCCGTTTTTCCCTGACCGTCGGCCTTCTGGCGACCCTGTGCCTGGCCGCGATTTTCCATATTCTGGTGGTGCTCAGCATCCCTTTGAATGTGCGCCATAGCGCCTATGACAATGTGGCCAGCTATGGCCCGGACCGGCAGTTCAACCTCCTGCCCGATGTGAACCCCGGACAAGAGCCGCTGCCCGGGCTGGATCCGGCCATGAAACACGCTACCTGCCGCTTTCAGCTTACCGACGGCCCGGTGCTCTTTGATGCCGGAGTACCGACCTCCTTCTGGTCCATCGGGCTTTTCAATGCAGCCGGAGAAGCGGTCTACAGCCTCAACAACCGCACGGCCGGGGCCGATCACCTGTCCATGCTGGTGCTGACACCGCAGCAGCTCTCGATCCTGCGGGAGAACCCGCCGGACAATCTGGAAGATCTGATTGTGATCGAAACGGAAGAGCTCAGCGGCTTTGCCCTGCTGCGCGCCTATGTGCCCGCACCCGTCAAGGCTGATAGCATCGACGCAGCCCTCCAGGCCGCCACCTGCGGCACGATCGGTTAGCAGACAAACCCGTCACGGCCTGACCTCAGTGCGTTCACGCCTCAAGCAGCGCCGGACAAAGCCGCACAGACTGCAAAGCTATTTCGGAGAGCGCTTTCACCCCGCCTTGGGCGCGTAAGGCCCAAGGGCCTCGAACAGCTCCCGGTAATGGGCTTCCTTGCCCCGCCAGCGCTCCAGGGAGGAGCGGAAGATCGGGCGGCGGACCTGGGTGTTGGAAAAGGTCGTGACCGGGCTGTCGCTCTTGTAGAACTCAAGGCAGCCGTCTTCCCAGTCAAGGCCCGCATGTTCCAGCAAGGCCGCGCTTTCCCCGCGCTGGTTGTCCACCAGCGCCTCATAGGACAGCGGATGGATGGTGACCGGCGCGACCTGCTGCCAGTGGTCCATCAGCCCATGATAGCTGCGGAAATAGCGGCCGACGCTTTCCTGGGTCTGAGCATAGTTATGGGCCGGGGACAGGGGATGGGACAGCAGCGAAATACAGATATCGGCCGCAGACCGCTCGCAGTGAATGAAGGCGGCCTTCGGGAACAGCAGGCTCATCAGCCAGATCATTTCATAATTATGGGGCATCTTGTCGGTCACCCGGTCCGCCCGCCGGTTGACCCCGTCCACAAGACCAAGATATTTGCGCGCGATCCGCTTGAACTCCTTCGGTTCCATGTCCTTCAGCCGGGTTTCCAGCTCGGGGCCCGGCCTGGCCTTCAAGCCCAGCTCTTCCTGAAGATGGCGGAAAAACTGGACTTCGCCGCCACTAGCTGCGCGCGAATGGCAGCTGACGATCTGTTCCACCAGGGTCGTGCCGGACCGGGGCAGGCCGAAAATGAACACCGGCTTTTCCGAGGGGTCGCCGATTTCCATCCGGCCTGCGAAATAGGCCGTGTCGAACACCTCTTTCATGAAGGCGATGCGCTCTTCATATGCGGCCAGATCAAAGGCCGGATAATGGAGCGTGCGCGCCTTTTGATAGTGGTCCAGCCCCCGTTCGGTCTCGCCGATATCCAGGCAGATCTTGCCCGCCGCCCAATGGAGATTGGCCTGATCCGGGCCCGGACGCGGCACACCATCGCCGATCAGCGCTTCAATCTGGTCCAGCTCAACGGGTTTGTCCTGGAAAGAGCGCGCGAGGCTGAGGCATTGGTAGGCGGTCGGCAGTTCCTTTTTGCAGGCAATCGCCTTTTCAAACCAGCCGATGGCCTCCTCGATCTTGCCGACACTCACCTCAAGCTGGCCCATTCCGACAAGGGCATAGCCGTTTTCCGGCTCCAGCTTCAGCGCCCGCTCATAGCTTTGGCGCGCCAGGACCGCCTGACGCCGTGCCCGGTAGACATCCCCGAGCTGTGCCTGAAATTCGGCCTGCTGCGGCGCCAGGGACACCGCCTTTTTCAGCGCGCCCTGCGCCCCTTCCAGATCACCCGCATTCAACAGGGCAAGGCCCAGCAACTGATGCACCTGCGGGTGTTTGGCCGCCTTGCGGGCGGCCAGTTGCAGCCGTTCGATAGCAAGGCCGATCCGCCCCTCCTGATAGGCGGCGATCCCAAGGGAGAAATTTGCCTGCGGGTTACGCGGGTCGAGCCGCAGCACTTCCTCAAACATGTTCAGGGCCACAGGAAGACGCCCGGCATGCTGGTGGCTGAGGGCTTCCTGAACAAGCTGCGACACGCGGGGGGACATGAACTCTCCTGACATCACTTTCCGGCAGCGGCCGGTTGCTGTCCCTTGCAATAATGCTGCGCCTTGAAAAGTGCAAACCAAATGGTCCCGTCAGGAGGGACAGGAGGGAGGAGCCTTATTTTTGAACGGGCTTGCGCTCCGTGCCCCAGCCGGTATAGATCCGAGATCTGCGCACCGGCTTTTGTGCGCCCGTTCGGCTGGCGGTTTCGCAGCGTGCCTCGGCCAGCCGCACCTGCCCTTCCAGCTCCCGGATGGCATTGTTGACCTTCCAGACCCGGTTCTTGCTCGGGGTCTCGATCTCAAGCCCCTTCAGTGCCCGCTGATAGGCCACAATGCGGTAGCGCAGCGCCTGGCTGACCCATTTCACCATGACCCGGTTTTCCCAGACCCGTGCCTTGGCGCCATCATAGGTCTCCTCGGTGGTCACTTTCCGGTTGCGCAGCACCCGCAGCCGTTCATCGTCAGCCTTTTGCACCCGCATAGCGACCTCGCAAAAGGGCATGACCAGTTCCGCATCACCGGTCGCATCCGCCGCGATCTTGTCGTAGCGGGCATCGGAGGAGCTGAATTTGTCCGAGCGCAGATAGATCAGGTACAGATCGGGCGGCACCCGCCCTTCCGTTTCCGGCAACACCCGGGTGCGCGACAACTCCACCATCGTGCCGCCGATCCAGTCCTTGGTCCAGGGTGGGCGGATCAGCGTCCAGCCCCGGTCACGCAGCAGCTTTTCGTCATTCGTATAGTTGAACTTGGACACGGGATCGCCGCGCAGGCGGGCCGCTTCAGTGCCGGCGGCCGGCATCAGATCGTCATGGACCACGGACGGTGCTGCACGGCCAAAATCACCGGTGGGCCGTACACAGGCGCCAAGCATGAGGCAGGCAGCCAGGACAGCGGCAGCCGTGACAACAGCAGACGAGTGGGCACAAGGCCGCTTCTGTCCACATTTGCCCGGCCCGCCAAGAACCGCTGTGACGCCTATGCCCATCGGGCGTATCTCCAAACCGCAATCATCAAACGCCCGGACAAGGATGATGCCCGGTGCGGCTGGAAAGGCGTGGACCGTCAGTCCTTGTCAGACCCAGCAGGTCCAGCTGCCTGTCCGATGGTCGCGATTCGCGCGGCAAGATCAAGATCGTGATGCTCATAGCGGATGCCTGGAAAGAGGATAACTTCCCCAAATGTTTCCTGGCCCGCCGTCTGGCGGTGTCTGGCCTCCTGGCCCACACGCGCAGTGGGCCGTTGAGCGGACGCAAAATCCAACAAAGTGCCCATCGTCTACCTCCTTCGGTTCCAGTTCCCTTTTCCAGCGTATTACCGGGAGGGAACGGTCAAACGGGCGACGCATTACTTCCTGCAGGTTCATTGGAAGCTGTCAGGGTTAACAGCATGCTAACGCTTTTCCTGCAATTTGAAGGAAACAACTTTCGACGGTCGATCTGTCTTTCGTATTTTTTAGTCGGGTGACATGCGAAACAACCAGCGAACACAAGCAGCCGTGCCGCCTTCTTCAGCTCCTTCCGGCTCCCGCCCCGTTTCCTCTTCAGCGCAGCCCGTGTTGCTGCCTGCAGCGGAAATCTTTGTCGGGCGTGCGAACCATACCCCTGAAGAAACACGGGTTTTTCTGGAGCTTGCGCGCAATCTGCTGCCGCTGACCCCGGTAGAGCACCGCCGCCGCATCGCCCATCTGATCGCCGGGCACCCAGCTCTTCCGGACGATCTGAACGAACAGCTTGCCCGGGATGAAGACCCGCTGACCGCAGCGCAAGCGCTTTGTAACAGCCCCAGGCTTTCTGTGGATCTCCTTCTGTCGGTTGCCGAAGCGGGACCGGAAGTCTGCCGTCTGGCCGTCGCCCGCCGCCCGTCTTTGCGCGAATCGGTCCTGTCCGCCCTGTGTGATCACGCCGAAGCCAATGTGATCCAGCGCCTTATGGACCGGGACGACGTGAAACTAACCAAAACCCATCAGGCCAAGCTCAGCCGGCGCAGCGACATCATTGCTGCCCTCGGCCTCGAGCTGGCCGGTCAGGATGCCCTCCATCCTGAAGGTCTGATGGGCCAGTTCCTGCATCTGCCGGCCCCCTTGAGAAAACAGGCCATAGCCGCCGCCGAATTGACCAGCCTGGTGAAACAGGCCCAGACCCAAGGTGGACCCATGTCGCAGAGAACCGAACCCAACCGTCTCCGCATTCAAGACGCTCTTGTCGCCGATGCCCTGACCCAGGACAGACCCCGTTTTGCCGAACGCCTTGCCCAGGGCCTCGGGCTGTCACGGGCAACCTGCAACATTTTGATGCGCAGTGATCAGGGCGAAGGGCTCATTATTGCCCTCAAAGCCCTTGGCATGCCGGAGTGCAAAACCTCCACGATCCTGATCAGGCTGCTCGGAGAAGACAAACCGCTTATGGATATACGGGGCCTGCTGCGCATGCACCGCACGCTCAGCAACGGCGCTGCCGAAGCGCTCGTGAGCCAGTGGATGCTGCATGATCAGGCGCCGCAGACGGCCCAGCCGCGCCACTCGTCCCAGTATCAGGAGGCTAAAGGGCGCAAAGGGACGGCCCAGCCATCCTTTGCCGAGCGGGGCAAGGAGCTGCGCCAGACCAGGCGGCGCAGCGGATCGGCCGAAGGCTGACCACCGGAGCGCCAGCCCAAGCCTTAAAGCATATCGCGGTTCACTGAATTTGCCTTTTGCGTCCTATGCTCATGGATCTCGGGCGCGCCCAAGCCGCAAAAGGACCCTAGAAGCGGAACAGCCCGGCCGCCGGATCGTCGTCCGGCTGGTCCTCGTGTGCCAGCGGCAGGTCGATCCGGCCGTCCCGGGCCTCGACCTCCACAAGCCAGAAGTCCGGATCCATGCGGGCTTCACGGGACAATCGGTCCTGAACCGCTTCGGCTACGGCCTCTTCCAGCACCTTTTCAAAGAGGCGTCCCTCAGGCTGTTCGGTAAACATGGCTTGCGGTGCCGGGCCATAAAGGTCAAGGGTGCCGTCCATCCGGTCAACACTCACAAATACAGCTCCAGCTTCTTCCGCCCCCCGCCTGGAGACTGCCGCAAAACCGCCTTCGCCGAAAATCCGGCGCACCAGCGCGCTGACGAAAAACTCCGATGTAACCCGCATAAGGCTCCCACCCTACCGATCTGGCCATTCCGATCTGGCCCCTCCGGCCTGGCTCACCCGGACAGGGACTGTCCGCTGAGCGCCTCAAGCCGCCGGATGGTCTTGGGGCCAAGATGACCGGTCAGGGGCAGGCCCCGGTCAAGCTCAAACCGCTTGATGGCAGCCGTCGTGTTGGCGCCCATCACCCCGTCTGCCTTCAAGGGGCCATAACCCAGTTCGGCGAGGGCCTTTTGAACGCGCATCAACTGCGGATCGGCATCAACACCGTCCGCAGCCCCCATCTCCTTCGCCGGTCTGGCGCGGACCGGCGGCCCCAGAACCGCAGCGCCCGGTTTGATCCGTGGTACGGGAACGGCAGATCCTGCCGGTTTGTCCCCTTCCATCAGAACCAGAGCCAGCAGCGCTTCATCCGCCTTGCCGGTCTCCGGCCGCCCGGCCTTGCGTTCAAAGGCCCGGATGGCCCGTTCGGTGGCCGGGCCATTCAGCCCGTCAAGCGGTCCTTCATAGAGCCCGATGCGGCGCAGTGAAATCTGCACATCAAGAACAAGTGTCGAAATCTCCTGGACCTTCAGAGCGCCCCGCCGGCCATTGGGTTCAGGCACCTGCACGGCCTCCGGGCGGTCCCGCGTGCTGAAAAACGGAGCAGGGTGCCGGCCCGGCTGCAGGCCGATGGCATTTGCAACGATCAGACAGGCCGTAAGCACCATGACAACGCTGCCCCCGGCTGCTGCCGGATTATCGAGCGCTGCATGGCCGGCCCGTGCCATCAGGCTGTCCGCCGGCTTGGGATGCTGGGATTTTTGTGACTTCCTTGCCATGCCGCTGCCTATGCCGGGACCGCCAGACGGCCGGGATCAAAGACCGGCATCGAACCGGCCTCACCACGCGCCCCGTTCTGGCTGGCGGGCACAAGAACAAGGACACTTTCGCCCCGGCCAAGGGCGGATTGGATCTTGAGAGTTGCCCCCGTCTTTACCAGAAGAGCCCCCGCCTGATCCAGTACAGATCGCGACCCTTCCGCATGCCAATGCAAACTGGAAGACCGGTTGACCGGGTCAAAATGCACCGCAATCTCCTCGCCTGCCACAGCCGCTTCGACAAAGACCTGCCCCCCTGCCCCAACGGTTTCCACCAGTTCGGACAAGATCAGGTGCAGGGACTGGCGAAAGGCCTTTTTTTCGGCAAAGGCATCTGGCAAATCATCAGCTGCAGAGACATCAAGCCCGACGGCTTGCCGGTCTGCGAGCGGGCGAATCAGATTGCTGCTGTGGTCCAGGCAGGTGCGCACATTCACCGGGCCACAAGCAGCCGAGGTGGCGAGCGGCGCTTCCGGCACCAGATCCAGAATCGCATTGAGAGAGTCAGCGCTGCTCTTCCCGGCGGTGCGGATCCGCTGAACCGACCTGTGAAGGCTGCCATTGGAGAGGGTTTCCTCCTGATCTTCCACCATGGAAGCCAAGTCTACGATCTCGGCAAGCTGATCCCGCGCAGCTGTTCCGGCCTCTTCAATCATGGTCCAGCGGGTGTCTGTTCCGCGCCGGGTTCTGTCCTCAACAGCCGGTAGACTGGCTTCTCCGATATCCTTAGCCGCCGGACGCAGAGACAAAAGAAGCGTGCGCTCACGGCTCTCCTCCTCTCCGTCTGCGGAATTTGCGGGGCGCAAGGTCAATGAGAAGACCGCGTACTCGGCCTTGCCCAAATCGCCCGGGCGTCCTGATCCGGTGCGCAAGCGCACGTCGAACGTTTGTACGTCGCCATGCATCCGCACATCCGCCAGATTGGTCAGATAAAGGGGACGGTCAGCTACATGCAGACGGTGAAACAGCCAGTCCCGCTCACTCTCGCTCGGCTTGACACCGACCATTTCTTTCACCGGCCCGCCAAGAACCGAGATCCGGCCATCGGGCGAGACGGAGCAAAGCGTTTCGGACAGATTGCTGCAGATCGTCTGCCGGCGCACCTCTGCGGCCGACACAAGATGGCGGGCAAGCCCACGATCCATCGATATGCGCACAACCAGCATTCCAGCATAAAAGAGCGCTGCCGAAGAGGCGACAATGCGCGCCTCCAGCGGCAAGTTGACAACGCTTGCCACCTGCCCGGCCAGAAGGCACACCCCGGCAAACAACGCCAGACAAAAGCCGCTGATGGCAAGGGTTACCTTCCGCTCGGTCGCGAAAGCGGATTCAACAATCGGGATAACCAGCCAGAGCAGCGCAAATGAGCTTTCGCCGCCGCTCATCACGCAGATGGCCGATACAAAACAGGCAAACAACCCGGAGGACAGGCCAATTGCCTTGTTCAAGGCCCCTGTGCGCGACAGGAAATGAGCAATCGGCCACTGGCTCAGCATCCAGGTCATGACCAGCAAGGTGGCCGCGTGGGGCGCACCTGCAAACGCCAGATGAAGCGGCAGGATAAAGAGAGCGGCCGTACCACTGACAAAACAACTGATCAGGAAAGACCGGTGCAAAGGCGCAAGAAAAATATCGGCCGCTGCCTCAGGGTGAATCATCCCGTCGACACGCACCGCCAAAAGACTTCCAAAATCTTTCAATTTTTTCAGAAGGTTACGCACTATACACTTCCACACGAAACTCGCGGATTCTTCCGCTAGGAACTCCTGTACAGGCATTGTCAGGTTCAGCGCTTAAGGAAGGATAAAGGATGAATCCAAAGGGCGAAAAAACTTCAAATCCTCAGATTTTCAGGCAGTTCTACGGAGAAAGATAAAATTTGAATCAAATTATCAGAAAACTTAAGTCAAATACCTGATTCATTTTACGAAAATCCAATCTTCCCGCTCAACCAGGCATTCTCATCTGTTTGCTAGATTGTGCTCATAACAAGTGTTCCGCCAAAAGGAGCACGGGCTTTGAACAGACTGAATGGGTAGCAACATGTTCTTTCTTCTGAGGACGGCCTTCTGGCTCACCTTGGTGCTGGTTCTGATTCCTCTTGGCTCGGAAGAAGGCACCACAGAACCGCAAAACGCCGCTGTAGATCCAGTGTCCGCCTTCCTGGCGGCTCAGGCCACAGTGTCCGACATTGGCGGCTTTTGCGCCCGCAATGCCGATGCCTGCGAGACGGGCGGCAATGCCCTGACAGCCATTGGCAGCCGGGCCAGAGATGGCGCCCGGATTGTTTATGAGTTTCTCGACACCCAGATTGCCAGCCAGCCGGCAGGCGATGATCTGGTGACGGGCTCCACATCCAAGATATCTTCCAGGGACATGGCGGCCGCAGTGGCTGGCCAAAGCTTGCCCGCAGCTGGAGAAACAGCCGCCCCCCTGGAGGTTGCCACCGGCCCGGTTCCCCGGCCCAAACCACGCTCAGGCGGAAATTCCTGAGTTAAAAGCCGCTGGTGGGGAGAGCCATCTCCCACACACCGGCACCTTGCACCCCGCGAGAGCGATGCTGCCAGAACCGCAGCAACGACGGCTTAACTTCAGCGGCTTGTACCGCTGCGCCGCAGATGGATAGCTGCCCATTTCATCTGCGGCGTGTTTTCTTGCCCGCCGTCTTCACGCGTCCCCCGATACGTCATACCAACCGCAGACCTGAAGCCCTCCCCCCTCCCCCTTTCGCGCATCCTCACGGCAAGGAGCCTTGAGCAAACAGGGTCACGACCCCAGGGCCGCATTTGCACTTTCGAGGCCAGGGGCTATATCAAGGCGGGAACTGACCTTTAAAGACGGGCGTCATGACCACAAGCATTCAAGATATTCTGGACACATTCGATTTTCTCGACGATTGGGAAGACCGCTACAAATACCTGATCGATCTGGGCAAGGACCTGCCCGCCTTAAGCGATGCGGAGCACACCGACGACTACAAGGTGCCCGGTTGCGTCTCCCAGGTCTGGCTTGTCACCTCGGTGGCTCGGGGCCCAGATGGCCAGCCTGTCCTCAGCTTCAAGGGCGACAGTGATGCGCTGATCGTTCAGGGGCTTGTGGCTATTGTCACCAGCCTGTTCAGCGGCAAGACCGCCCAGGACATTCTGGATACGGATGTGGAAGCTGTGTTTGCGAAGCTCGGCCTTCAGGACCATCTGACCCCGCAGCGGTCGAACGGCCTGCGCTCCATGGTCGGGCGCATCCGCGCCGATGCCCAAAACGCCCTCACCGCGGCCTGACAAACGCCACAGCGCCTTGTCATTGGAGCAAAGCCCTCACGGCAAGGAAACCGGGCTGGTGGCATCCATCGCCGGAGCAAGTTGCCCTTGACCCGATTTGTCTTTCGCTGCCTGAAATCAAAGATTTCAACGCAAAAACAAAAAAAAGAGCTGCCCGGCCGGGCAGCTCTTCAAATCGTGCGAGACACGACAGACTTACTTGGAGCGCTTGCGCTGCTGTCCAAGGCCCATCTTCTTGGCCAGTTCAGAACGCGCAGCGGCATAGTTCGGCGCCACCATCGGGTAGTCAGCGCCCAGGTCCCATTTGTCCCGGTACTCTTCCGGGGTCATGTTATAATGGGTGCGCAGATGACGCTTGAGGGATTTGAACTTCTTGCCGTCTTCAAGGCAGATGATGTAATCAGGCATGACCGACTTCTTAACAGGCACAGCGGGCTTCAGCGGCTCTGGCTCCGGCTCGCTGGATGCGGATGCTGTTTTCTGCAATGCGCCGTGGACGTCGTTGATCAGGCTCGGCAAGTCAGTTGAAGCCACCGTATTATTACTTACATATGCGGACACAATGTCTGCGGTAAGATCAATCAGATTAGCATCCACCGGATTGTCAGTCATATTCCACCCGTTCTCTTCTAAATTCGGATACAGCTTCGGTTTTAACCTGCAAATATTTCACTCCGAAAACGTCCGAAAAAAGACGTTACTTACGGAGTTAGAAATCAAAAATGATTCTACTTTGCAGGTGATTGTCTCTGCCTTATATAGGCGCTCTGCACTTCGCACAACCCCGAAAAACAAATAAAAATGCCTAACAGCCAATAAAAATTAGTTTTTAATAATACCGACTATTTCATGAAAATCGAAAACGTCAAAAACAGGACAGTATTCCCATACGGCAGTCTTCGAGGATCGCATGGCAGCTATGCGCCTCATGTCAATCTCTTGGGCGGACCGTGTCCGCGAGTTCGTCGATTTTTGTGTCCGCGCATGTGCGGTAGCCTGCCGCATATGCCGCCTTGGCCAGCAAATGCGCCGAGATCGGAGCCGTCAGCATAAAGAACACCACACCGGCAACCGCCCGTGTAAACAGCGACAAATCCCCCGCCTCAACGGCCAAAGCCAGAAGCATCAGCCCGGACCCGAGCGTGCCAGCCTTGGAAGCTGCATGCATGCGCATATAGACGTCTTTCAACCGGATCAAGCCAAGGGAAGCAACAAAAGCAAACAATGCACCGGTTACCAGCATAATGCCGGTTACAATATCGACAACGGCACTCATTTCCCTGCCTCCCTGCGCTCAATACTCTCCTTCACTTCGTCCATGATCGTTTCGTCCCCGGCAAGTCCCCGGTTGAGGACGAAGCGTGCGAAAGCGACCGTTGCCAGAAACCCGACGAGGCCAAGGGTGATCGCGATATCGATATAGAGATAAATTCCGGTCAAAACACCGATCGCGGCAATAAAACCGATCCCCACCGCCACCAGCATATCCAGCGCGACAATCCTGTCGGGAAGGCTTGGCCCCTTCACGGTCCGGTACACGATGATCAGGAAGGAGACCGTGAGAATAGCCAGGGAGATCTTGAGCGAAACCGCCAGGAACAGCGCCGCGAACATTTCCGGTACGGTCATCTGAACGCCTCCATGATCTTGCGCTCAAACCCGTTCTTGATCACTTCAATGGTCGCTTGTGGGTCAGGAACATCAATGCAATGGACGTAGAGCGTCTTGCGGTCCTCCGAGACATCCACGGACAGGGTCCCCGGTGTCAGTGTGATCAGATTGGCCAACATGGAGATTTCGAAGTCGGTGTCGACCGTGAGCGGAAAGGCAATGATCCCGGGCTCCAGATCGATCTTCGGCCGCAGCACGATCATCGCAACCCGCCAGGCAGACAAGACCAGTTCATAGACAAACAAGGCCGCCAACCCGGAAATCTTGCCGATCCTGCGGAAATAGGCCGAGGTGCCGATCTGCTCACGGATGACAAACAGAACTCCGAAGCCGAGCACAAAACCGAAGAAAAGATTGATCTCGGCGAAGCTGCCCGTCACGGCTCCCCAGGCCAACGCCATGAGGATGTTGATTAGAAAGAGGCCTGTCATCCCTGCCCTCCCAAGACCGACCGCAGATAGCCAAGCGGGTCAACAACACCGCTCGCCCCCCGGGTAGAAAGTTCCAGCATCCATTCCGGCTGCAGCCCGAAATAGATGACGAGCGCAGTGAGCACCCCAAGCGGCAGCCAGACCGCTCCGCCCGCCAGTTGCTGCTGCGCCGCCCCCTCCACCGCAACGCTTTGCCCATCGGCCGTGCCTTCCGGACCGCCCCGCCAGAAGGCATAGATCCAGACCCGGCCCATGGCGAGGGTCGTCAGGAAGCCGCTGACCAGGATCGCGGCCCCCAGCCAGAAGCGGCCATCACTGAAGGCCGCATCCACCAGCATGATCTTGGGCCAGAAGCCGGAGAATGGCGGCAGCCCGGAAACCGCAAAGGCCAGAACCAGAAACACCCCGGCAAAGGCGGCATTTTTCTGGTAGAGCCCGCCCAGCTGACGCAGGTCATAGGTGCCGCTCATCATGTTCATGATCCCGGCGGCCATATAAAGCGCGGTCATCACGATGATTGAATGCACCGCATAGAAAATCACGCCGGACACGGCCAGAACCGCCTCGGTGCTGCTGGAGGCGACAGCCAGTCCGGCCAGCATCGAGCCGATGCCCGCAATCACGAGATAGCCCAGAAGACGCCTGAGCTCGCTTTGGGCCAAGGCCCCAAGAGCGCCGGTCAGAAGCGTGAGAATGGCGACAAGTGCGATCATGTCCGCCATGTAGCTGAGCGAAGCGGGCAGAATAAGCACGAAGATACGGATCAGGGCATAGACACCAACCTTGGTCAAAAGGCCCGCAAAGACCGCCGAAACCACAATGTTCGGCGTGTGATAGGAGGCGGGGAGCCAGAAATTGACCGGAAAGGCCGCCGCCTTCATTGCAAAGGCCAGGAAATACAGCGCCGCGACCGTCGCTAACGTGCCGGAGGCCGGATTTTCCAGCTCGGACACCTTGAGCGCGATATCGGCCATGTTGAGAGTTCCGAAAATCCCGTAGAGCAGGCCGGTTGCGATCAGAAACAGGTTGGTGCCCACCAGATTGAGCACCCCGTATTTGACCGCTCCGTCCAGCTGGATCTTCTCGTTGCCCAGGACCAGCAGGCCGTAAGACGAGATCAGCAGCACCTCGAACCAGACATAGAGATTGAAAATATCCGCCGTCAGGAAGGAGCCGCATACACCGGTCATGAGCAGCAGCAAAAACGGATAGAAGCCGTAGCGGCGTCCGGAGCTGTTGACCGTCTTCATGCCATAAAGACCGGCACAGAAGGCCACGATGGACCCGATCAGCGTCAGCGTCGCCCCCAGCGCATCAGCGGTCACGGCAATGCCGAAGGGCGGCAGCCAGTTGCCCATGACCATGGTGATGACACCCTGATCCAGAACCCGGATCAGAAGAGCCAGGCTTGCCAGCACCAGCGCCCCCAGAAAAGCGATGCCGAGCCTGGGCTGCAGATCAGTGTCCTTACGCAGCATCAGGCACAGGGCCCCGCCGAGCATGGTAATCAGCGAAGGCGCCACGACGAGCCAGTCTCCCGCCGGAACCGGCGTGGTGAGCATCGCATCAGCAATATCAACGGAAACAGAAGAACCGGCCATAAAGTCTAGTACCCTTGCGGCGGAGTTTTTTCGTTGTCAGGCTCGGCGATCCGCATCTTGTCCACTTCATCGGTGCCCAGCTCCTGATAGGCACGGAAGGCGAGCACCAGAAGGAAGGCGAAGAAGGAAAAGGAAATCACGATCGCAGTCAGAACCAGCGCTTGCGGCAGCGGATTGGCCGTCTCCACCGCAGGTGTATAGAGGTCGGAGGGAATGAGCGGCGGGATTTCCCGCGTCAGGCGCCCATTGGTGAAGATCAGCATGTTCACCGCATTGCCGAGGATCGCGATCCCCAGAAGGATCCGCACCAACTGGTCCGACAACATGAGATAGACCGCGACCGTGAAAAAGAGTCCGATCAGGATGGCAACCCCCGTTTCCATCAGTCCGCCTCCCTTTCTTCCAGCGCAAGGGCAATAGATCCGATGGCCCCGACCACCACGAGATAGACCCCGATGTCAAAGATGAGTGGGGTCGACAGGGCGATTTCCTTGTCGACCAGATCAAAAATCAGCCACTGGCTGGTCATGAAGGCCTGCCCCTTGAAGAAGGACAACACTCCGGCCAGCGCACCGATGAAAAGACCGAAGCCTGAAATGCCCATCGGGTGGAACACGATGGCCCGCCGGACCGGTGCAACGCCACAGGCGATCCCGTAAATGGCAAGCGCCGAGGCAGCGATCAGGCCGCCGATAAAGCCCCCGCCCGGCTCATTGTGGCCCCGAAGAAGCACGAAGATCGAGAATAGGACCATCAGAGCGGCCAGGTAAGGCGCAATGGTGCGGAAAATGATCGTACGCATCAACGGGCCTCCGCAGTCTGGGTCGTGGCCGCTTCGTCAGCGGGAGGTTTCGGAGGCTCGCCCCAGTTCGGGCGCACCCGGATCAGCGCCAGCACACACAGTCCGGTCAGCACCACCACGGCGATTTCACCAAGCGTATCAAAGCCGCGGAAATCGACCAGGATCACGTTGACGATGTTGCGGCCATGGGCAATCGAGCGGCTGAACTCGGTGAAGAAGTCCGACAGGGTGCTGTCGAAGGGCTGCTGCACGATGGCCAGCATGGTCAGGGTCAGGCCGAGCCCAAGCGCGATGGCCACCGCGCCGGTTGCCACACTCGACACAGCGGATCGGTGATCGCTGGGCGCAAGATTAAGGCGCGTCATCACAAGGGCCAGGATGACCACCGACAGGGTTTCCACCATGAACTGGGTGAAGGATAGGTCCGGCGCCCCGAACATCATGAAGATCAGCGCCACGGCAAAGCCCTGGATGCCGAGAGAGACAATCGCGTTCAGGCGGGTCCGGGCCGCCAGAACCGCAATCAGCCCCAGAAACGCAATCAGCAGGATGCCCCATTCATAGAAGCGGTATTCCGGCATTTTCGGCATGGCCGGTAGGCTGCCGGTCAGAAAGCCGGGCGCAAACGTGGCGGCCGCCGCAAAGACAAAGGTCAGCAGCATGTAACTCTGCATCTTGCCGCCCTGCAGGAGACGGGTGATCAAAGATGCCACATGCACGATGGCGCTGACAAACTGGTCGAAGCCCTTGTCCGGCCCCCAGCCGATGCCTGTCAGCACCGAGGCGACCAGTGCCCGGAGCTTGTCCAGCTGGGTGAACAGGGCAATGCCGAGGCCAACGGTAATAATGGAAAGGATCACCGGTTCGTTGATTTTGGTCGGCACCAGATGCAGGTCAATCTCGGTGAAAGTTCCCACAAGGGACGACAGGGTCGGGCTGATGAACAGCACTCCTGTTGTGTGGGCCATCAGCGCCAGCACAAACCCGGTGACCGACAGCACAACCGGCCCTGCATAAAGAAGAACCGGCCCTTCATGGGCATGTTTGGGTGTTTCGGCCCTGGGCCCGAAAAACGGTTTGATGGAAATGGCCGCCGCAATCACCAGCATCAGCGCATTGCCGATGACGGCAACACTGGTGATGACCAGTCCGATTTCCGTCCAGTCCCAGGTCCCATCATAAAGGATTTCCTTGGCGATGAAGCCGATAAAGGGCGGCAGACCGGCCATGGAGAGCGCCGCCAGCCCCGCCGCTACAAAAGTAACGGGCATGGCGCTGCGCAAGCCACCCAGCCGGGTGATATCCCGCGTGCCGGCCTCATGGTCGATTGTTCCGGCCACCATGAACAAGGCGCCTTTAAACAGGGAATGGGCCAGCAGATAAAGCACCGCCCCTTCAAGCGCTTTCTCGTCGCTGGTGCCCGTCAACATCACCAGCAGGCCGAGGGAGGCCACGGTCGTATAGGCAAGCATCAGTTTCAGATCTGTCTGGCGCACGGCCAGGATCGTGCCCACCAGAAGTGTCACTCCGCCAAACAGGGGCAGAACCGTCATCCACATAGGCGTGTCGCCTAAAAGCGGATGCATGCGCATCAGCAGATAGACCCCAGCCTTGACCATGGTGGCCGAATGCAGGAAAGCGGAGACCGGTGTCGGCGCTTCCATGGCATTGGGCAGCCAGAAATGAAACGGAAACTGGGCTGACTTCGTGAAGGCACCGCCAAGCACAAGCAGAAAGACCGGCAGATAGAAATCGCTGTCCTGGATGATCTCCGGAGAGGCCAGAAGAATGGACATCTCAACTTCGCCGGTCGCCATGATGATAATGATGAACCCGGCCAGCAGCGCCAGCCCGCCGCCGCCCGTCACCACCAGCGCCTGAATGGCCGCCCGGCGGGACGCGGCCCGCAGGTGATCAAACCCGATCAGCAGGAACGACGTGATCGAGGTCAGCTCCCAGAAGATGAACAGGGAAATCAGGTTGTTGCCGAGCACAAGCCCCAGCATGGCGCCCATGAACAGGAACAGGAACGAAAAGAAACGCCCCTGCTGCGGATGCCCCTTCAGATACCCCCCCGCATAGAGAATGATGAAGGTGCCAATGCCGGAGATCAGCAGGCCGAACAGCGTTGACAGGCCGTCCACATAGACGGAAAAATTGATCCCGTAGCTGGGCGCCCAGGCCTTGGCGGCCACGAAACTCTGCCCTTGCGAAACCGGCCCAATAAAGCCGGCGAAATGCAGGAAGATCAGAGCTGGAACCAGCGCCAGCGGCCAGGCGGCGTTGTGTTTGAACCAGCGTGTAAGAAAAGGAGCTGCAACGGCTGCGGCGAACGGGGCCAGTACGGCGTATAAAGTAGTGTCGTCAATCACTGCTGGCGTCATACTGATCTTTCGTTTCGTTTTGAATTAAAACGACTGATGTCAACCTGATCGAATCAACACCCTCCCGCTAGATAATAACGGTTAGGAAGATTAATGACATGTCTTAGGCATAAGAATTCACGTCTTCAAGCCTTTCCGGCAAGATTTTAATTTCCTTCAACACTTGACTTTAAACATCTTAACCCCATGAAATTCCCACCACGCATTCACGACGTTGCGGAAGCTAAAACAGGCAGGATATCGCAGCCCAATGTTCTGGTTTCAGAACGCGATCGACAAGGTCAAACTGTGCAAATTAACCAAGTCCGCGCCACTTCCGCCCCAGGCGCCCGGACCCGGGCAGCAAAGCCACTTGATTTCACACCTCAAATACCGTTGAGTTTGGAACAGCGAAGCCGAGGTCTGTCCAAGTCAGAAGTTGGTCGCGATTTGAGGGATAGCAGCCCATCTGACCATGAAGAGAATGCCGGTTTGGCAATCCCCGGGTCGGAAAGAAAAGGGCGGCAAAACGGGAACAGCCGCAGGATCTAAAGGGATTGTCAGCGGCCTCAGGCCTGAAAAGACAAGTAAGGGCGCGCTGGATGGAGACGCCGCGTGCCTCTTGTGCCTAAGCGGGCGTCCTGCTGGTCCACAGACCGCATACTGGTCTGGTGTGTCCTTGCGCCCTGTCCCTTTGGCGTGTCACCGGATCGGGACAGACGGCGGTGCGATCGGAATGCTCAGTGAGGCAAATATGGCGTTGGACGGCAACACAACTCCTTCGACCGGACCGGACCTGCTCCGGCCATCCGGCATTGATTTTGAAACCATCGTCGGGTTGAGCAAGGACGCGGTGATGCTGCTCGGGCTCGACGGAACCCCTACCTATATTTCCCCGGCCTCAGAAACCCTTTTTGGCTGGAGCCCGGACAGCCTCGCCGAGCGCTTGAGCGACCTGGTCTATGTCGAAGCCTCCAATCCGGAAGCGGACGAGCTCCACAAGATCTTGTCCGGCAGAGGCGACCCGAACGGGCCGCTGCCAGCCACCGAGGTTCAGGTGAGATCCGATGGCGGGCGACTTGTCTGGGTGGATGTCAGCACCCATGTGCTGACCAACCAGGAAAAGGCCCCTTATGCCTTCGCCGTCTTTTTCCGCAGCATTGCCAAACAGCGCGAGCTGGAGGGCCTGCTGGAAGCAGCATCCCAGACCGACACCTTGACCGGCCTTTACAACCGCCGGGCCTTTGAAGAGAACCTGAAGCGGGAATGGGCCGTGGCCCTGCGCGAAAAGACCCATACCACCTTGATCAAGGTAACGCTCGACCGGTTCGACGCGCTGGCGGACGCGCACGGCCCGGGGGTGGCAGAAGACTGCCTGACCAAAGTGGCAGATGTCCTGAAACAGACCGCTCGCCGGCCGGCGGATATCACGGCACGCACCGCCTCGTCTGAATTCTCGCTGCTGTTGCCGAGAACCCACGAAATGGGCGCCGAGACCATCAGTGCCTATATTCAGGTGGCCATTGAGGATCTGGGCATTCCCAATCCCGGTAACACGGAGGGAAGCGGTATCGTCACCGCCTCGGTTGGGGCCGCCTGTGCGGTGGCCGAGCAGACCGGCATTTCCGAAAACGCGGATTTTATTGTGGCAGCCGCCGAGAACTGCATGTTCGAGGCCCGTCAGGAGGGCGGCAACCGGGTGAAGACCGTCATGAACACCCTCACCCGCTAGCCCTCTCCGGCAGCAACACAAAGGCATGGTCCGAGGATGTGTTGCGGCCCGGCTGATCGCCTCCTATCTGCCCCACGGATTAAAGGTTGAGACAATCAAAGATGAGCGACGATATCTCCCGCCCTGACGAAGACACACCTCAAGTGCGTAAAACAACTGCCGAATGGATGGACCAGCTGACGGCGGAGCAATTCTATGTCACCCGCCAGTCGGGCACTGAACGCGCGTTCTCCGGCCCCTATTGGGACAACACGCTGGTTGGCCGGTATGATTGTGTGTGTTGCGATGCGCCGCTGTTCATGTCGGACACCAAGTTTGATGCGGGATGCGGCTGGCCAAGTTTCTTTGAGAGCGTTCATCCCGATGCCATCCGGGAACTGGAAGACCGCTCCCATGGCATGGTGCGCACGGAAATCCGCTGCCGCAAATGCGATGCGCATCTTGGCCACGTGTTCCCTGACGGGCCAAAGCCGACCGGTCTGAGATATTGCCTGAACGGGCATGCCATGAATTTCGTTCATGGCGGCAGGCGCCCGGCCAAATCCAGTGGTCCAGAGGGGGCCCCAGAGTAAGACAAAACTCAAACGAGACAAAAGGCCACCCGGCCAAGGGCCGAACCGGAACTCGCCGATCCGGCCCTGTCGGTGCAGTGGGGCACAAGGCAGCAGGAACAGGCGCTGCCAGACGCTGGCACACAGGAGCGTTTCGGGCTTGCGGAAGAAAGAGCCGCAACGTTCAGGCAGCGTCAAGCCGCTCAAACGCATCTGGCCCAAAGTCTTCTGCACGCTCCCGTGCCGGAAACCAGATCGCTGGTCCCGTTGCAACCGGACGTCGCCCCCCTTGAGTGGATGAGGGTTGACCCGGTCCGCGTACCCTAGCGCCCTACCCGTGATCGGTCTTGAGTAAAGCTACGCAAATTTCACAAGCA
Source organism: Roseibium sp. AWQ4_290 (assembly GCF_056160985.1). Taxonomy (NCBI): domain Bacteria; kingdom Pseudomonadati; phylum Pseudomonadota; class Alphaproteobacteria; order Hyphomicrobiales; family Stappiaceae; genus Roseibium; species Roseibium sp. AWQ4_290. The sequence continues at coordinate 150,208 of NZ_JBSWYG010000007.1, read as the reverse complement.
GGACACCCCCGGACAGCGTTTCATGAGGCCGGATGCCCTACAGTCTCCCGCTGTCAGGCGTCCGCTTGAACCGCCAGGAGAGACGGCTCATTGCGGGCCTTGAGGATCACCTCAAGACGGCTTTGCGCCTGAAGCTTGGACAGGATCGACGCCACATGGTTTTCAACCGTTCTGGGCGAGCGGGACAACTCATCGGCAATTGCCCTGTTGCTCTTGCCGTCCACCAGATGGCGCAGCACCATCTGCTCCTTGCCGGTCAGCCCATAGGGATGGCGTCTTGCGGCTCCGTAGTGTCCCCGGGCCAGCTTTGGCAACGCCACTTCTCCGGCACGATCCCCACCGATCATCCGCCGCAGGCCTTTGCGCGCCGCCTGGGCGCCAATCTGACTGAAGATCCCGTCCGCCTTTTGCTGGAAAGCTGCGTCCTTCAAAAGCGTCAAGCTCCAGGCCGACAAATAGGCCGCACCTTCAGCTGAGAACTGGTCAGCGGCAAGAGCGGCCTCGCCTTGCAGCATACGCCGGAACGGGTCCGGTGCCTTGCGGGCCAAATCCACCGCCACTGTTTGACCGGCCAGGCGCGACCAGAACAGCCACTCCCCCAATTTGCGCGGGCTGAGAAGATCCTCCCCCAACGCACCGGCTTTGCCGTGCAAATCCCGGGCGGCCTCTTCATCTGCGCTCAAAACCGCCAGCTCAAGCGCAGCGGTCCAGACGGCAGCAAGATATTGCGGCTCGCCGATCTTTTCCGCGCCTTCAAGGGCCCTTTGCAGGATCTCCTGTCCCTCCGCTTCCCCCAGCCGGATCAAGGATCTTGCAAGGATCAGCAAGGCAGGCAGACGCATAAGCAGGGTCTGGTTTTCCTGCTCCAGCACATCTCGGGCAATTGCAGCCGCCTCGTCATAGCGGTCCTGCTCGAAGCGCAGCTGCGCCTTGCGTCCGATCAGGTAATATGTCCAGGAATCCAGATCATGAGCCAGATCAAAGGCAATTCCTTCTTCCAGCAGGGTCTCAGCCGCGTCCAGATCCCGCAACTCGATCAGACATTCGGACAGGTTCGTATAGACGCGGGCCGCCTGTTCGTGAAAGCCGTGGGCCAGAGACAAGGACAAACTGTCCCGCAGCAAGGCCTCCCCGTCCCTGTCCCACCGGAACAGCTTGGCAGATCCGACCGTGTTCAGCGCATGCGCGCGGGTTTCAAGGTCGGGGAAGCGCAGTTCAACGGCCAGAGCCTTCTCCCCCCAGAGGACCGCGTCCTCCATCAGGTCCTGCAACATGAAAAACTGGGCGCGCAGGGCATAGGCTTTCGCCCTGGCCGCCGAGGGGGCTTCCCCCTCCAGCGCCTCAATGGCCTGACGGATATAGTCCTCCGCCAGTTCCCCCTCCCCCCGGTACCAGACAAACCGGGACAGCCAGCGCAGGTTTTCGCCGACCCGCACGGCCCGTCCCGCCTTTTTCCAGATGGCAAGAGCGGCCTGCTGAGCGGCAATCACCTCTTCATCAATGGCCTGCGACAGGCCAGCTTCATAAGCCCAGCTTTCCAGGATATCTGCAGCCTGCTCATCCTGGTCCTGCTGGACCAGATCCTTCGCATATTCCAGATAGCGCGCCGCCTCCCGATGAGCACCAAACCCGGCAGCCTGACGGGCGGCCCTTGGCGCATACTCCACAAGAATGTCTTCCCGTTGGGCGCCCTGGGCATGGTGAACCACCATGTCGAGCGGCGGGTCTTCCGGCAGCGCCAGAAGACCTTTGAGAAACAACTCATGAGCCGCAATCTTGTGATGGGGCAACAGGCGGGAATAAGCAGCCTGCCGCACCAGTTCGTGTCGGAATTTGTAGCCCCGGCCCGCATCAACCAGAAAATGGCGTTGCAACGCCAGTTCGGGCCCGGCTAGCCTCTCTTCCTTGTCCAGGGCTTGCAGGCAGGCAAACGGGATGACACCGGGCCAGCACGAGACGGTCTCCAGAAACCGCATGACTGGTGCGGGCAAGCCATTGAAGCGGGCGTCGAGCGCATCGGCCACCGACAGTGGCATCTCCCCGGCCGGGGCCGTCTCCGCCGCCATTTCGGTCAGAAAAAACGGATTGCCGCCGGTGACTTCCAGCAGCTTTTCCGGCTCGTAGCGATTGGCAAAGTCCAGTTTGCGGATCGCGTCCAGAGACAGTGGCGCCAACGGCATACGGGTCTTGCGCCCGGCCGGAATATTGCCGATTGCCGAGCGCAGCCCATGATCCGGACCCACTTCATCCTCCCGGTAGCTGCAGATGAGAAAGACCGGCAGGGCGGCGATCCGGCGCCCGAGAAATTTCAGCCAGTCCAAAGTCCGGTCATCAACCCAGTGCAGATCTTCCATCACCAGCACGACGGGCACCGGCTGGGCCTGCAGTTTTTGAACGAACCCGCCGAAGCAGGCATCTTCCAGCGTTCCCTCAGCCACCGGCCCGAAGAGCTGAAACGCCATGTCCTGAACCGGCCCCAAGGGCCGGGGCGCATGGAGCGGATCACACAGGCCCATGGCCTGGCGCTGTCCAGAGCCCAATGTGGACACATAGCGCTCGATCAGCGTCGACTTGCCAATGCCCGCCTCACCGCAGACAAAGGCAATCCGCCCTCCCGAGCGGCGGACCAATTCCTCCAGATCCCGCAATTGCTGGAGGTTTTCTTCCCGTTCCAAGAACACAGGCTGCATCCCGTTTCACGAAGACAACAACACTTTGAAATCACTCATCAAATCCTGAGGGCAGCCGATCGGTTCACCGGAAAGGCTGGAAAACCGCCATTGTTCTTGTCTGCCCGCAGCCGGAACTATCGCCGTAAGACCGGCCGGGACGCAAGCGCTGTTGCCGAACGTTGTGCGGTCAGGCCCGCACTGTGGGCACTCAAAGCGCTTTGTGTCAGAGGATGTTCCAATCAAAAAGTGTTGATCAAACCTCCGCGAACAGCGCCCAGGTCATCAGGCCGGTTCCGGCAAACCGGTCCCATAGGGCACCGGGCGCGGCCCGGGAATGCCGGTCATATAAAGCAGCACATAGAAAACCGGCCCCAGAAAAAGAGCTGCGCGCGGCCGAACAGGCCGGCTGTCCCTCTTCCCTCTGACCGTCTTGTCAGAAAACTCCGCTTCTAAGCAGCGCTTTCTGCCTCCGCCCGCCGCTCGGCCTTGGCGGTGAGAATACGGCCGATATTCACCTCGATCCAATCGGCCAGATCACGCACCTTGATGGCAACTTCGCGCCCGAGCGGGGTCAGACTGTAATCCACATGGGGCGGGACCACCGCGTGGGAAAACCGGTCGACAAAGCCGTCCGCCTCAAGCGTTTGCAGGGTTTGTGCCAGCATTTTCTCACTCACCCCTTCAATGGTCCGGCGCAGCTCGGAAAACCGCCGGTCCTTTTCCAGGAGAGTAATCAGCACAAGAACGCCCCAGCGGCTGGTCAGGTGTTTGAGAACATCCCGGGACGGACACTTCCCGCTGAACAGCACGCCACGCCGCATCAGCTCCGACAGGGCCAGCCCGGTTCCCTCTGCCGGATAAGGCATAGGATCGGCGCTCTTTCTCTCTTCTGACGTGTTTTTCATCTGCTGTCCCAAAGTTTCTTAAAACTAACCTTTTTGTACGTACTAACAAAAAGTAAGCACATCGTCTACATGGGAGTTATCCGAGCCGATTCAACGGTGCACCCGTTCAACAGGAGACAGAAAATGATTGCAGTTACCGGCGCCAATGGCCAGCTTGGCCGGCTTGTTCTCAAGTATCTCGCCCAATTGACCAGCGGACCCGTCCGCGCTTTGGTCCGCACGCCGGAAAAGGCTGCGGATCTGGCAAGCGACACCGTCAAAGTCGTAAAAGCCGATTACAATGACCCGGCCACCTTGCCGGAAGCGCTGAAAGGCGTCGAGCGGCTGGTGCTCATCTCCGGGTCCGAAATCGGGCAACGCACTCCCCAGCACGCCGCTGTTATCGATGCTGCCAAAAGCGCAGGCGTCTCCTTTATCGTTTATACCAGTCTTTTGAACGCGGACCGCTCCAGCATGATCCTGGCTCAGGAACATGTTGCAACGGAAACTTACCTTAAAGACAGCGGTCTTGCCCATGTGGTGCTGCGCAATGGCTGGTATCTTGAAAATTATCAGGGCACGGTCGCGGCCGCCCTGCAGCATGGGGCGATTGCAGGCGCGAGCGGAGACGGCCGCATCAACGCTGCCAGCCGCTCAGACTATGCAGAAGCAGCCGCCAAGGTGGTGGCCGGGGACGACTTGTCCACGCGCATTTATGAACTGGGCGGCCAGCCCGGCTTCACCATGGCTGAATTCGCTGCCGAACTCTCCAGCCAGACGGGACGCGACATTCCCTTCAGCAATATGGGAGAACCCGACTATGCCGGAATGCTGGCGACCGCTGCGGGCCTGCCAGAGGCTTTTGCCAAGGTCCTGGCCGATTCAGACCGGGGCGCGTCAGAGGGGGATCTCAGCACTCAATCCACCGATCTGGAGACCCTGACTGGCCATCCGGCAACATCTCTTGCCAGCTTCCTGTCAGACAATCTGGCAGCGTTGAAAAGCTCAGACGCCTGACCGGCAACATGGAAACAAGCCGGGGGCCAATCGGCGCCCCGGCCCTGTTTGAAGACGCGCGTGTCAGCCCCGCCCTGCCTTTGAACGCAACAGACAGATGAAGAAAATACCGCCGATCAGGCCCGTCAGGATGCCAATGGGCATGTCTTCCGGCGCCATCAGCGTGCGTGCGGCCATATCCGCCCAGACCAGAAAGATTGCCCCCAGGAGCAGACTGATGGGCAAAACACGGCTGTAATTTCCTCCGACCAGAAACCGGGCGATATGCGGGATCATCAGGCCGACAAAGCCGATAATTCCGGAAAATGCGACCATCACACCCGTGATCAGTGCACCTGCGGTAAACACCACCAGCCGGAACCGGGCGACGGGAATGCCAAGGGTGGACGCTGTCTCATCCCCGATGGTCATGGCATTGAGATCCGCAGCCTTCATCAGCAAGTAGGGCACGGTCAGCACCAGAATGCCCAGGGGAAAAAGCAGATGGCTCCATTGGGCAAGGCCCAGCCCACCCAGCATCCAGAAAACCACCGTGTGCGTGGCTCTCGGATCTCCGAGAAAAATCAAGATGTTGACAAAGGACATGATAATGAAGGAAACCGCCACCCCGGCCAGCACCAGCCGGTCGGCACTGGTCGCAGAGGCAAAGCGGGTGACGCCCAGCACCACCAGAGTGGCTGCCAGCGCTCCGGCAAACGCCATCAGGGGAACGGTCAAAAGCCCCAGAAACAGCCCCGTGTGCAAAAGCGCCAGAATGGCCCCGGCCGCACCGCCTGAGGAAATGCCCAGAAGATGGGGATCTGCCAGGGGATTGCGGGTCACCGATTGCAGAGCAGCCCCTACAATCGCCAGCCCGGCTCCAACAAAGGCGGCCAGAAGGGTACGCGGCAAGCGGATGTTCCAGACAATCGCCTCCCGGCCTGCCGACCAGGTGACCTCTACCAGGCCGGGCAGCATCTTGTTGGCCACCACACCGAAGACCGTACCGGGGGCAACCGGAACCGCCCCGACGGAGACGGCCAGAACCACCGAGACCAGCAGCACGCCCGCCCCAGCGGCCAGAAGAAGCGCAAAGCCCCCTCTGGAGGCTTTGACCGGGAGTGAGTCTGTGACTGGGTCCTGCGAGGGAGGAGCCGGGCGTTGCAGCAAGGCTCAGTCTCCCCAGAAGGCCGCAGCCAGTTTCTTCACCGCCTTGATGTTGCGCGGGCCCGGCGTTGCTTCCACATATTCCAGCGTCACAAACCGGTCGTTGCGCACCGCATTGATCTGTGCCAGCGCCGGATTGGTTTTCATGAACGCCCGCTTCTGGTCCGCAGTCACATTGCCGTAATTCACGATCACGACCACATCCGGGTTCTTTTCCACCACGGTTTCCCAGTCGACCTTCGCCCAGCTCTTGTCAAAGTCATCCAGAATGTTGACCCCGCCTGCGGCCTCGATCAGTGCAGTCGGCATGGCGTAGCGGCCCGCTGTGAACGGCCGATCTTCTCCACTGTCATAGACAAAAACTTTCAATGTTTTATCTGATCTATTTAAAGTCGATTTGAAGCTTCCCAACTCGGCCTTATATCCGTCCACAAGCTTCTGAGCCCTGTCTTCCACGTCAAAGATCCGGCCCAGATTGAGCAGGTCATTATACATGTCCTCCATGGAGACCTTCGGTTTGTCACCAATATGGATGCAGGATTCCGTCAGTTCATAGACCTTGATACCATAGGGCGCGAGGGTTTCCGGCGTCACCTCACCGCCCACTTTCATGCCGTAATTCCAGCCGGCAAAGAGGAAATCCGCATCTGCGCCGACCAGCACTTCCTTGGTCGGGTATTTGGCCGCCAGTTCCGGCAGCTTGGCCACGCCCGCGCGCATGTCCTCATCCAGCGTCTTCCAGCCGGAAATGCCCGTATACCCGGCCATGCGGTCGCGCAGGCCCAAAACCAGCATCATTTCAGTCAGATTGACATCATGGGAGACCGCCGCCTTCGGTGGATGGTCAAACGTCACATCCCGGTCGCAGCTGCGGACAGTGGTTTCGGCAAATGCCTGGGCGGAAAACAGCGAGGCGGCAAGACACAGGGCCAGTCGTTTCATGAAGAACTCCAGAGTTTCAAAGGTGAAAAGTCAGATGCGGCTCATTGCCCGGCACCAGCTTCTGGCGCTGCGCCTGAACGCAATAGGCTTGTTCGATATGGGTCGGGGTCAGCACTTGTTCGGGCAGACCAAAGGCAACAGCACTGCCCTTGTGCAATAACAGAACCCGGTCGCAGACCCGCCCGGCAAGATTCAGATCATGCAGGCTTGTGACAATGGTGATGTTGAGACTGCCGATCAGGGCAACGATCTCTAGCTGATGGCGGATGTCGAGATGGTTTGTCGGCTCATCCAGTACAAGCAGCTGCGGCTCCTGGGCCAAGGCCCTTGCCACCATCACCCGCTGGCGCTCCCCCCCGGACAAGGTCCCGAAAGATCTGGAGGCAAGAGGCGAAAGCCCCATGCGTTCTAGAGACGCCCCAGTGATCTCCCGGTCCCGTTTTCCGGCAGCGGCAAAGCCGCTGCCATGGGGCCTGCGGCCGAGCGAAACGATTTCGCGGACGCTCAAGGCAAAATCAGTCGGCTGCTCCTGAAGAACAGCAGCCACTTTGCGCGCAGTCTGCCGGGCAGACAGTTTCCACAGATCAGCCCCATCGAGCAGGATCATGCCGGAGCTCGGCCTGTGAAACCGATATAACAGCCGCAGCAAGGTCGACTTGCCAGCCCCATTGGCCCCGGCAATTCCAAGCACCTGCCCCGGCGCCAGATCGAAACTGACCGATCTAAGAATGGTCGTGCCCTGCCCGGTGGCCCAGCTGGCTTCTTTCACGGAAAGCGACGCGCCCGTCATAGCTGGCCCCCCATGGCAGCTCCGCCGTTTCGGGCAGATTCACAGGCAAAACACAGAAACTGCCTGCCAGCGCCGCGCGGCTTGCCCGGCCGCGTGCCGGAATTGAACCAGCCATCCAACGGCTCCCGGTACTGGTTAGCAAAGGCAACAAGATCCCCGATATCCGGCTGCGGATCGATGTCCCCGAAAAAACAGGCTGCTTTGTCCCTGACGCTGAAGGCAACCTTGCCGGGCCGGTCGCAGCCCGCCATAAAGGCCAGGCCGGACAGATCAAACTCCGGAATTTTTCCAGACGCAGCCTCTCCGGTCTGCCCAATCGGCAATGCGTGCAGAAGCTGCGTGATCAGCTCCGGCCCGGGGCGGCCATCCGGCCCTCCCGATTGTTCCGGAAGGCCTTGCGTGATCCGGAGGCCCGGCTGCCCCTGCTTCATGTGCCCCTGCTCTGCGCTAACAGCTTGTGTGCCGGCACACGGACGCATGCGGGCAGGTCAAGCCGAGATGAAATTTGTAATGTTATTACATTACGATCCTCAGACGGCGCAAGCAGCTTTTCCTGTCCGTTCGCACAGGTGGCCCGCCCGGTGCGGCTGCTCGAGGCACAGACCAGCCCAGGCGGATCTCCGCAGGGGTCACAGGTTTGGAAACGTCTCCGGCTCATATCGCCCTCCGCGACCAAACGGGGCTTTCAAGAACCGAATGTCCGGCCAGGCCGGGATCATATGTGATGCCATGTCATCCGCTCCTCCGGAACACCCCGTCCGGGTTGAAGTTATGGGTGATATGGCAGGTCTCCTGACTTGCGGGTCGCTGCGCACCTGAACCTTCCCGGGCATCCCCAGTGGTGTTGTCAGGTTTGCTCTCCGCTCACAGTTGCGGGGGCAGTCACGGACTTGGTGCCTGTTGGCTACGCCGCACCGTGTTCCCTTTTAATCCCGATCCGTCTCCGGATACGAGAACCATCCCTTTGTGTGTGTCGAATTCCGAAGCGCCTGTCAATAGTTAACACAAAAGGTTGTAACTCGAAATAATACACTTAAAACAAAAGCAACCCTAAGATTCCAATCAAAAATTTATACATCCAAAGAATTTTTGAATGCCGGTTGATAATATCAATCAAAACAATATCATTAACCTTACAGTATTTATCGAAAAATAAGCAGAAACAAGATTCACAACCGAGAGATAGTATTGTGTTTCTACGGCTGACAATAGCATTTCTTCTGATCTCCGCTTTCAGCGCCGCTCCGGTATGGGCGGATGCAAAGTCCATCCTGATCATCACCTGGCGCGGCACCACTGAGGCGGAGGACGGCTTTGTCCGCAAGCTTGAAACCTTGGGGGTTGACGCTGACTTTGAATATTTCGATGCCCGCAGAAGTGAGGATGAGCTGGCCCGGTTTCTGCGCGACAATCTGGACCATCTGAAATCAAAGGACCTGATCTACACATTCGGGACAACCGCAAGCCTGACCGTTCAAAATTTCGGTGCAGGCGGCGTGCCTCATGTCTTCAATATTGTGGCTGATCCGGTTGGCGCAGGACTGGTGCTCTCCCTGGACCAGCCTCCAGCCGGACTGACCGGTGTGAAGATGTCTCTGTCCCCGGACACCAATCTGGATTTGCTGCGCAAGATCTACAGTTTTTCGTCCCTTGCCATCCTGTTCGATCCCCGCGAACCCAATGCGATTGCCGAAACGGACCGGCTGACCCAAGCCGCCGAAGCGCTTGGCATCAAGGCGGTGCGCCTGCGGTTTTCGCCCGATGCAGATGAGAAGGACCTGCAGATCGCGGCCCTGAAACCGCAGCTCCGATCCGTCGGCGCCCTTTATGTGACAGCCTCTTCATCTTTTGCTGCACATGCCGAAGCGATCGCAGAGCTCGTCCCGCCTGATCTGGTCAGTATCGGCTCCTCAACCGCCTATGTGACAGAAGGGATCATGCTGGCCTTCGGGACGGAATACCGGGAACGGGGAGAAGCTGCGGCGCGAATGGCCGCAAAAATTCTTCTTGAAAAGGTGCCGCCGGGTAGTTTGCCGGTCAGTGAAGTGCACGCCAGCGAAGCAACACTCTATATCAAGGCGGGCAGCCCGGCTCTGGACAAGCTGAACCTGGACAAGGTGCGCAACCGGATCGTCTACAAATAGGGCCTTCCTGTCTCTGGCCGGCAGGAAATCCCATCTTGCCATGACCGCTCAAAAATCCTACCTGCTTGGCCATGACCAAAAGCACTTTGCCTCCCCGCGCCGAAGCGCGCCCCGTCACCCTTGAAACCCACGGCATTTCCCGGCAGGACGACTTTGGTTGGCTGCGGGCGGACAATTGGCAAGAGGTCATGCGTGACCCGGCCGTGCTGGACGCTGACATCCGGGCCTATCTGGAGGCTGAAAACGCCTACCAGGAGGAAGCCATGGCCACCACCAGCGCGCTTCAGGAGACGCTCTTTGCAGAGATGCGTGGCCGCATCAAGGAAGATGACAGCTCCGTGCCCGCCCCGGACGGACCTTATGCCTATGGCATGAAGTATGAGACCGGCGGCCAGCAGCCGATCTTCTTCCGCACCCGGCGGGAGGGCGGCGAGGAAACGATCCTGCTGCATGGCGACAAGGAAGCGGACGGCAAGGCCTATTTCCGCATTGGCGGGGCCAGCCAGTCGCCGGACCACACCCTGCTGGCATGGGCCTATGACGACAAGGGCTCGGAATATTATTCCCTGCAGCTGCGCGACACCGCCACCGGCAAGGATCTGGACTACAGCATTGAAGACACGGGCGGCGGCGGCGTCTTTTCCGCCGACAGCAAATTCGTGTTCTATGTCCGCCTCGACAGCAATCACCGGCCCTCAAAGCTCTTCCGCCACAAGATCGGCACCGATCCGGCCGAAGATGTTCTGGTTCACGAGGAAAAGGATGCCGGCTTCTTCATGGGGGTCGGCAAGACCCAGTCCGGCGAAACGATCCTGATCGATATCCATGACCACGAAACCTCCGAAGTCTGGATGATCCCGGCCCATCTGCCCGAAACCCCGCCCCAGCTGATTGCGCCGCGCGACACGGGCGTGGAATATTCGGTCGATGACCACGGTGACACGCTCTATATCCTCACCAATCTGGGCAGCGCAGAAGATTTCAAGATCGTTACCGCGCCAAAGGCGACCCCGAGCCGGGAGTTCTGGAAAGACTATGTCGCACACAAACCTGGCTGCCTGATCCTCGCCCATTGTGTCTTCAAGACCTTCATGGCACGGCTGGAGCGCGAAGACGGCCTGCCGCGCATCGTCATCCACCGCCTGGCCGATGGCCTGGAACATTCCGTCGAATTTGACGAGGAAGCCTATTCGCTTGGCTTTGGCGGCAGCTACGAATACGACACGACCTCGATCCGATTCACCTATTCCTCAATGACGACCCCGTCGCAGACCTTCGATTATGATGTTGAAACCCGTGACCGGGTGCTGCGCAAGGAACAGGAGATCCCGTCCGGCCACATCGCCGCCGACTATGTGACGCGGCGGCTGATGGCCCCGGCCGCCGATGGGGAGACCGTGCCGGTCTCGATCCTCTACCACAAGGACACACCGCTGGATGGCTCCGCACCGCTGCTGCTCTACGGCTATGGCTCTTACGGCATCACCATTCCAGCCAGCTTCAACACAAATTGCCTGTCGCTCGTGGACCGGGGGTTTGTCTACGCCATTGCCCATATCCGGGGTGGCAAGGACAAGGGCTTCCGCTGGTACAAGGGCGGGCGGCGCGAGAACAAGAAGAACACCTTCACCGACTTCATCGCAGCGGCTGACCATCTGGTCGCCGGGAACTTTACCACCCATCAGCGCATCATCGCCCAGGGCGGATCGGCCGGCGGCATGCTGATGGGCGCCATCGCCAATATGGCCCCGGAGAAATTCGGCGGCCTGATTGCCGAAGTGCCCTTTGTCGATGTTCTGGCCACCATGCTGGACGACACTCTGCCGCTGACCCCGCCGGAATGGCCCGAATGGGGCAATCCGATCACGGACAAGGAGGCCTATGCCTATATCGCCTCCTATTCGCCTTACGACAATGTGGAGGCCAAGGCCTATCCGGCGATCCTGGCCATTGCCGGGCTCACCGACCCGCGCGTGACCTACTGGGAACCGGCCAAATGGGTCGCCCGTTTGCGGGCCACCAAGACAGACGCCAATCTTCTGATGCTGAAGACCAATATGGAAGCAGGCCATGGTGGTGCCTCCGGCCGGTTCGACCGGCTGAAGGAGGTCGCCCTCAACCAGGCCTTTGCCCTGATGGTGGCGGGACAGGCCTGAGCCCTTCCCTCGCCGCAGGCAAACCGTTTCGCCCATCAGACTATCACGCATATTTGACAAGAATACCGGGCCTTCTGTTAGACCCGGTCTTTCTTTTGCGTGTAGATCCCTTACCCTTCATCCCAAGGTATTTTTTTATCGGGACCCCCAGCGTAATTTGAAGGGAACGTGCGACCTTTGCACTGAAAGCTTTGATGTTTGAGCGCGACTGGAAACGGCCTTTCAAACGCGGCGGTCCCCAGGGCATTGGGGTGCATCATGATCAGATCAGGTCTTTGCAAGTCTTGCTGGCTGTCGGGTTGGATTGTCTCGGCCACGCTCCTCTCCGCCGGCATGTGCGCGCAGGCCGCAGAACTACGCTGGTCCTCCCCCACCGATCCCCAAACCATGGATCCCCACGCGGTCAACTCTGCCCCCGTTCTGGGTTTCCTCAACAATATCTATGAAGGCCTCGTTCGCCGCGACCGGGATATGCAGATTGAGGGCTCTCTGGCGGAAAGCTGGGAACCGCTTGGCCAGGATGGCTGGCGCTTTCACCTGCGCAAGGGGGTCACCTTCCATAACGGCGCGGCGTTTGCGGCAGACGATGTGCTGTTCTCCTATGAGCGGGCAGCGTCCAAGGAGGCCGACACCCGTTCCTGGTTCGCACCGGTCCGGGAGGTCCGGATTGTGGGGCCCCATACAATCGATTTCCTGACACATGCGCCCGCGCCGCTCTTTCCCGATTCCATTGCCAATTTTCTGATCCTGGACAAGGACTGGGCCGTGGCGAATGGCGCCGTGCGTCCGGCCAAGGAGTTGGAGACTCACGCAACACTGCACACAAACGGCACCGGCCCCTTCCGGCTCACCACAAGGGAACCGGGAGTGACCACCGTTCTGGAGCCGTTTGAAAACTGGTGGGACATGGCAGAGCACAATCTGACCAAGGCCACCTTCCTGCCGATTGCCAACCCGGCGACTGCGGTCTCCGGTCTACTGAGCGGCCAGGTCGACCTGATAAATCCGGTGCCGGTGCAGGATGTCGCCCGAATCGAAAACCAGGACGGTCTCACCCTGCATCGGGGCATTGAGGCACGGGTAATCATGCTCGGCTTTGCCCATCACCATGAAACCCTGACCTCTTCAAAGGACCTGGCGGACAAGAACCCCTTTCAGGATGTGCGCGTGCGCCGGGCGGTTCAACGGGCGGTCTATGCGGATGCCCTGGTTGACAAGATCATGCGCGGCATGGCCCAGACCGTCTCCCAGCTTGTGAGCCCGCAGATGAAAGGCTATAGCACCGCCGCCTCCGGCCGTCCCCCCTATGACCCGGAAATTGCGCAGGCGCTGTTGGCAGAGGCCGGATATCCGGACGGGTTTTCCTTCGGTCTCAAATGCACCAATGACCGCTACATCAATGACGAAGCCCTGTGCAAGGCGATTGCCGCGATGCTGGCCCAGGTCGGCCTGCGAGCGGATCTGAATGCCATGCCGGTGCGCACTTACTGGCCGGATCTGCGTGCCGGAAATTTCGACATGTACCTGCTGGGCTGGTCGCCGGGCACATTTGATGCCGAACATCCCTTGCGCTTTCTGGCAGCCACCCAAAATGAGGAAAAGAAGCTGGGCAGCTGGAATTTCGGAGGCTATTCCAATCCACGGATCGACGAACTTCTACCCGCCATCCAGACTGAAATCGATCCCGGCAAACGTCAGGCGCTTTTGGATGAAGCCGCCGCACTTCTACAGGAAGACGTGGCCTATGTACCGCTCCATATCCAGCCGCTGCTTTGGGGCTCAAAGGCCACAATTGATCTGACCCAACGGGCTGACAACTTCCTGATGCTGCGCTGGATCACCGTGAACTGAGACGGATCAGATGGGGCCGGAGCATGTCTTGATTTTGCCCCTCTCTTCGGGTCAAGTGGAGACCATGGAGAACCGCTCTTGAGGCAAGACACTCAAGACAAAGCCATTTTCTGGAGCCCTTGATGCGTCTTCCTTTCCGGCAAAAGATCCTGGCAGCCTTCGGGCCCGCCAGGTTTGCCCGCTGCGCCTGCGTCGCCGGTGCAGCCTTTGCCCTCACGGCCTGCCAGCCGCAATTCCAGAGCCCGTCGGATCTGCTGTTCGCCCCCACCTTCAGCAAGACGCGGCAGAACCTGCCTTATACACAGGGCACCCAATATGATTGCCGCAGCTTTTCCGGCGCAGGCTGGAAAGGAATTGCCTCGGGTGTCGTCAATGATTTCGGCAACAGATATCAGGTCTCTCAGGCCGGCTGCTTCAAGTCCCAGGAGACCTGTCTCGCCTGGCTGTCGGCCATGCGAAGCTATATCGACGTGCCACGCTTCATCCGGTGCAATCCCTATTCCGCCTGAGGCGTCCCCTCTCCCGGCAAGCGGCCCTGAAGCACGGGCCGGACTGCCATGAACTCTTCGATATAGCCGCACAGGGCTCTGGCCCGGGCGCTTAAGAGGCGTCCTGTGGGCCAAACCAGATAGGCGGTGCGCACCTGGCCCGTCCAGCCGGACAGAACCGTCTGAAGGCGGCCCGCCTCAAGATCGGCCGCCGTTTCGGTCACCGGAAGCAGCGCAATGCCATGGCCATCCGACACAAGCTGACGGGCAAGGGTGATATCGTCAACCGAAAGAGTGGCGCTGAGATAGACCGTTTCCTGCGCGCCCGCCGGGCTCTTCAAGTGCCACTGGGGAAGAGACGTCACGCTGACAAGCCGTTGGCCCTGAAGGGCGTCCAGCGTCTCAGGCACACCGTGACGGGCGAGATAGTCAGGGGACGCAACCAGCCGTGTGGCCACTTCACCGATGCGTTTCTGGTAGAGGGCCGGATCCGACTGGGGGCCGAAGCGTAAGGCCACATCAATCCGGTTCTCCTTCAGATCCTTGTTGTCATTGCTCAAAAGCAAGGTGAGCTGGATTTGCGGAAACGCTTTTAAGAAACCGGACCACATGGGCGCCAAGACCCCAAGGGAGGCATTGGTGGGTGCAGACACCCGCAAACCGCCCGCAAGCTGGGTCATATCCGCCGACAGGCCATGCAAGGCGTCTTCGGCCTGAAACACCAGATCTGCCAACGCACTGAAATAGGCCTCTCCTTCCGAGGTCAGGGCAAATTTCCGCGCGGATCTGTGCACCAGCTGCGTCCCGAGACGGTCCTCCAGCCGTTGCAAACGGCGGGTCACCGTTGCCGCCGGCAGCGCCAGCCGCTTGGCCGCAGCCGCAAGGCTGCGGCATTGGGCGATGTGCACAAAAAGAGCAACGTCATCCAACATGATTTCATTTCCGGAATTTTAGATCCATTTACTAGCTATAGATTGCCTAAAGACAAATCAATACATGATCCTCATCCCATCAAGGAGACGGAGTTGACCATGTCGAACTATTTCATCAGTGCCGGTATTGAACTCGTGGCCGGCGCGGATCTCAAACAGGCCGAAGACGGCCTGCGCCAGCTGGTGGAGGCCACGCAGCAGGAGCCTGGCTGCCTTCTGTTTGAAATCCGCCAGAACCTGAAAGATCCGACGAAATTCACGCTCTGGGAGCGCTGGACCAGCAAACAGGCGCTAGCCGACCATTTCGAGGCGGCCCACACCAAGGCGTATCTTGCCCGCAACCTGACCCAAGTCCGCTATATCGAAGAACTGGCCGGAATTGGCGAAATGGCGCGGCTCAAAGACGCCTCTTGAGGTGACCATGAAGCACCGCCTGATCTCAACCACCCTAATGTCATTCGGCCTGTCCTTTTTCATGTCCTGCTGGGTGACCTATCTCAACTTGGGCTGGAGCAGCGCTTTTTTCGCTCAATGGATGACGGCCTTCCGGCTCGCATGGCCGGCTGCTGCCGTGACTGCGTTTTTCCTTGGCCCGGTTGTGACCCGGGCCACCCATTTTCTGGCCCGGCGCCTGCCCTGACACGATTGGAATCGCAATGGTTTTGCAAAGACACACCTATGACGCGCTTGGCCCTGCAGCCGGGCCCTATTCCCATGCTGTGCAGCATGGCCAGCTTCTCTATTCGTCAGGCTTGACCGCGTTTGGAACACCGGCACAAAGCGGATCTGCGGGCGACCAGACGGGCGCCATTCTGGAGCAGCTAAAACAGATCGCCGGGCATCACGGCAAATCGCTGAAGGATCTGGTGAAGGTTACGGTCTTCATCACCTCCCCCGATGATATTCCCGCGATCCGGAACGCCTTGACCAGCGCCTATGGCTCCACGCCCCCGGCGAGCGCGATGGTACAGGTTGCCGGGCTGTTTTCTTCGGATCTTCTGGTGGAAATCGAAGCCATCTTCGGTCTGTAGGACCGGCAGCCGGCTTCACACGTCCAATAGAGCTTTCCGGAAGAAAATCGTCTCGGACACAGGTGTCTCATAATAGGCCGGGATCTCCGTGAACCCGGCTGCCTTGTAAAGCCGGATGGCTCCGCTCATGTGCGGCAGGGTGTCGAGCAGCATCTCGCTGTATCCGCCCGCCTGGGCCAGGTTCAGAATTTCAGCAACCAGTGCTGCCCCGATGCCGAGCCCGCGCCCGTCCGGGGTCACATAGAGCCGTTTCATTTCGCAGCTGCCGCTGCTGCCAAATGGCCGCAGACCCACACAGCCCAAGACCCTGCCATCTTCTGTCTTTGCCGCCAGCAGCGCCCCGCCCGGCGGTGCGTAGTTTCCTGGCAGCCCGGCAAGCTCCTCTTCAAAGCCCTGATAGGACAGGTCAATCTCCAGCCAGTCCACATAGGCCCGGAACAGGGTTCTGACTGAATTAATATCTGATGCCTGCACCACTGGCGCTACGGTGAAACGCGATGTCCCTGTCATCGGTTGCGAGTGTCCCCTTCTCTATTTTTTTAGAATTTTTGCGGATAGATCTCCAAAAGAAAACCCCCGGCCCTTTCGGACCGGGGGGCTGTCACCAGCAGAACCGACAGCTTATTTCGTGGCCGCTTCGTAAAGCTCCAGCACGTAGTCCCAGTTGACCATGCTGTCGACGAACGCTTCCAGATATTTCGGGCGGGCGTTGCGGTAGTCGATATAGTAGGAGTGTTCCCACACATCCACGCCAAGAATCGGCGCAGCGCCGTGAACCAGCGGGTTTTCGCCGTTCGGCGTCTTCATGATTTCCAGTTTGCCGTCCTTGACCGCAAGCCAGGCCCAGCCGGACCCGAACTGGCCAACACCAGCGGCAATGAAATCAGCACGGAACTTGTCGAATCCGCCAAGGTCGCTGTCGATCGCAGAGCTGAGGGCGCCCGGCAGGGAGGTGCCGCCACCGTCTTTCTTCATCCACTTCCAGAAATGAATGTGGTTGTAGTGCTGACCGGCATTGTTGAACAGGGCGGCGTTCTTGCCGTAGCTTTCTTTCACGATCTCTTCCAGAGACTTGCCTTCAAGCCCGCTGCCAGCCAGCAGCTCATTGCCCTTGGTCACATAGGCCTGGTGGTGTTTGTCATGGTGAAACTCGAGAGTTTCAGCAGACATGTAAGGGGCCAGCGCATCATATGCATAAGGCAGGTCAGGCAATTCGAAAGACATGACAAACTCCTCAGATAGGTCGGGGACCGGCAGACCGGACAAGATGCCGTCCGGTTGCGTCGAGGCGCAAAATAGGATTCCACACAGCGGACGGCAAGTTCCGAACCCGAAAATAAAATAATTTTTTTCTTATTTTTTTGACACATCCCGGAAGAGCCCTCTATTTTCAGTGCATCTGTCCTGCAGTCCGGGCCCGCCCCAAAGTGTCCACCTCGGCGGTTCAACCTCTGTCCGCCTCCAATTGCCCGAGCGTTCAACGGGTTGTAGCTTCCTTTCAAGGGGGAACGGCCCACCCGCCTGTTCCGCCCCTGCCTGCGCCGTCTTTCCAAGGATCATCATGTCAGATACAGACCGCTCCATGACCCTGCTTGCCTTTGGCGGGCTGCTATCCCTGGCCGCCGCCATGGGGATCGGGCGCTTTGTCTACACGCCGATCCTGCCTTTCATGGCCGAGGGGCTGCATCTTCCGGCCGAACAGGCCGGGCTGATTGCCTCCGCCAATTTTCTGGGATACCTGGCAGGCGCCCTCGCCGGAGCCGCCAGGTCTTTGCCGGGCGCGCCCAGAACCTGGTTTCTCGGCGGTCTGGCCGTCAGTGCGCTGACCAGCGCCGCCATGGCACTGACAACGCTCGTGCCCGCCTTTCTGGTCATCCGGTTTGCAAGCGGTGTCGCCAGCGCTTTCGTACTGGTCTTTTCCACCAGCCTGATCCTGGAGAGGCTGACTGCTGCCGGGCGGGGCGGCCTGTCAGCACTGCATTTCGCAGGCGTTGGCTGCGGCATCGCCTTTTCCGCGGTTCTGATTGCCGTCCTGGCCCAGGTCGGCACCGGCTGGCGCGGATTGTGGCTGGCGAGCGCGTGTGCCACGCTTCTGGTTCTGGCCCTTGCAGCCCGCCTTGTGCCCGCCCCTGCCCCAAAAAGCCCTGCTCCGGCCACCGGCAGCACCCATCCTGAAGCGGCCAGTCCGGCCCCGGACCTGACCCCGGGTCTCAAACGGCTGATCGCCGCTTATGGTCTGTTCGGTTTTGGCTATGTCATCACCGCCACCTTTGTCTCCACCATCGCCCGGGCCGAACCTGCCCTGCAGGTGAGCGAGCCGTATGTCTGGCTGGCCGTCGGCCTTTCCGCCGCGCCTTCCATCTATGTCTGGAACAAAATTTCCGCCAGGCTCGGCGCCCGGCCAGCCTTCGCGGCCGCCTGTCTTATCGAAGCTGCCGGTGTGGCCCTGACCGCCGTCACCGTCCAGCCAGCGCTTTTCCTTTTGGGGGCAGCCCTTCTGGGTGGAACATTCATGGGCATCACTGCGCTCGGTCTGATGGAGGCCAGGCGGCAGACCCTGTCAGGCGGGCCGCCCGCGACGCGCCGCATGCTGGCGGTGCTCACAGCCAGTTTCGGCCTTGGACAGATGGCCGGGCCCTTTTTTGCGGGCAAACTGCATGAAGTGACCGGATCGTTTCAGGCGCCGTCTCTTGCAGCTGCAGCGGCTTTGGTCATTGCCGCCGCGCTGGTCATCCGGTCCTGAAGACTGTTTCTCCGGCCTGCACAGGTCGGTCTCAGGCGTGGGAAAAATCCCAGTAAAGTTCGCGCGCCTTGGCGGCAATCGGCCCCGGCTGCAGGTCACGGTCCTCGATCCGCTTGACTGGCGATACCTTGTTGTAGTTGCCGGTGGAGAAGATCTCGTCCGCTTCCAGAAACTCTTCATATTGCAAAGTGCGCTCAAACACCTCGTAGCCGGACGTGCGCAGCAAATGGATGATCCGCTGGCGGGTGATGCCGTTCAAGAAGGTGCCATTCGGCTCGGGCGTGTGCACCTTGCCGTCCTTGGCCATGAAGATGTTGGCCGAGGTCAGCTCCGCCACATTGCCGAGCATGTCCCGCACAACCGCATTGTCAAAGCCCCGCCCCTTGGCTTCCATCATCGCCCGGGCATTGTTGGGGTATAGGCACCCGGCCTTGGCATTGACCGGCATGCAGTCCATGGTCGGGCGGCGGAAGGGCGACAGGGTAATGCTGGAAGCCGCATCTTTCGGGGCCATTGGCGCATCAAACAGGCACAGGCAGAACCGGGTGCTGTCCGGATCTGCGGTTATCACACCGGGACCATCGCCTTCCGCCCAATACATGGGTTTGATATAGATCTGCTGGCCGCTGCCGAATTTGGCGCAGCCTTCCTTGGTCAATTCGACAATCTCGCCCACTTTCATGGTCGGTTTCATGCCGAGCGCCAGAGCGGAATCGTTCACACGCTGGCTGTGCAGGTCGATATCGGGCATCACACCGTCAAAGAACCTCGCCCCGTCGAACACGCTCGAGCCGAGCCAGGCGGCATGCGTACGGGGCCCCATGATCGGCGGATTGCCTTCATGCCAGGCACCATCAAACCATGTCCACGTATCACTCATTCCGCTCATTGTGTGTCCCTTTGCCTATCAGGTCTTGTAGTCTGCTGCCGACACAACACCCGCCGCCCGGTCAGGTCAATAGCTTACCGTCCTCCTCCTGAAAGAGGCTGTTTTTCTTCCAATTTTTCCACCTGACTGAAAGGTTTCAACCCACAATCATCTGATTTACGAAAAAATATTGCGCGAACGCGGACCATCTTCTTCGCAGACCGCCCCCATTGTCCTGCCCTGCTCCAAAGTCCCGAAAAAGAAGCGCTCCCAACGTTGCAGGAATTTGCCCCATTGACAGGCCCTGCCATTTGTTCCCTATATGTTCCTGCACGCACTTCAAGACATTCACCTGCGGGCACCGCCAAAGAGCAAAAGGACAAGATTGTGGACCAGCGCATATCAATGACAACCCTGGCCGTACCTGATGTGACGCAGGCCCGGCGCTTCTTCGAAGACGGACTGGGCTGGCAGGTGAACGCGGCTCCCTCCCCCGAGGTCGTGTTCTTCCAGATTGTAGGCGGGGTGTTTGCACTCTACAGCCGGGACGCTCTGGCCCGGGAAATCGGCCAGGATGTTACGTCAGAGACAACCGGCGCCGTCACTCTGGCCTGGAATGGCCGCTCGGAAGCGGAGGTCGACGCGACCTTTCAAAAGGCGGTCTTGGCAGGTGCCAAACCCGTCAAGGAGCCGGAAAGGGCCTTTTGGGGCGGCTATTCTTCCTATGTGGAAGTGCCCGGCGGGCATTTGCTGGAATTTGCCTACAATCCCTTCTGGACCCTTGAAGACGATGGTGCGGTCACCTTGCCGCCCGCCCAATAGGGTCTCTTTGCCGTAAAAGGGCCTTTGGAACGCACCGATTAGGGTGTATGTCAGCCGAATTCGCCCATTGGACCGCTTGACGCCTGCCAAGGCGCACGCTTTTCTGCGGCCGTCTTGAAATCCCTTGAAGGAACCCGGTCATGGCTCATGCCGCTTTTGTTTTCGACGCCTATGGAACGCTCTTCGACGTTCATGCGGCCGTGCGCAAACATGCCGCGAAGCTGGGGCCGGATGCCCAAAGGCTATCCTCTCTCTGGCGGGAAAAGCAGCTGGAATATTCCTGGGTCCGGGCGCTGATGGGACAATATAAAGACTTCTGGGAGTTGACCTGCCAGGGTCTCGACACCGCCTTTGCCCTTGTACCATCTGCCGACAGGAGCCTGCGGGACGATCTTCTGAGCGCCTATTGGGAACTGGATTGCTATCCGGAAGTGCCGGAAGTGCTCACCGAACTGAAGGCAACCGGGGCCAAGATCGCGATCTTGTCCAACGGCTCGCCCGCCATGCTGGACGCGGCCGCCAAGGCCGCCGGGCTGACGGAACTCTTTGACGAGATCTTTTCGGTCGATGACCTGAGAACCTTCAAGACCGACCCACAGGTCTATGAGATGGTCACCACCCATTTCCGGATCTACCCGGAAGAGGTCTCCTTCCAGTCGTCCAACCGCTGGGACATTGCCGGGGCCACCGCCTTCGGCTTCCGGACCGTGTGGATGAACCGGATGGGCATGCCGGACGAATATCCGGATCTGGCGCCCAAGGCGGTTCTGGCAGACCTGACCGGCCTCACCACACTTGGCTGAAGATCACAGCCACCGTTAAAATAGGATCAATCCAAACAGGCCGCCCCGGACAGGTCCGGGGCGGCCTTTGCATATGCGCCTGTCAGAACGAGCGGGACAGGCCGATCATGAGGCGGTGATTGCCCGATGCCCTGTTCACATTCGAAGATCCGAATCTGGATGTCTTATCGAGAATGCCCGTTAGCGAATAGTCCGCCCGCAGACGCCAGTCATCTTTGACGGCAACTTCCAGCCCCGCCCCGAAGACCGGCCCAAAGGCCACCGAGGTCTCCTCATGGCCATTTGCTTTCAGACTGTGTTCTGTCGCTGCAAGCCCCAGGCTCAGATAGGGCATGAAATTGCCAATGGGCATACCAGCCCGCGCCTTTGCCGCAACGCTCCATTTGGCACCCGTTTCGACCGCACCAAGCACCGGATGAGTGCCCTTTTCCCGCCCGCCGAGATAGGTGGCCGAGCCTTCGAGCCCGAGCACAACCCTGGACACATGCCAATTGTAGCCGCCAAAGAGGCCAAAGGCCCCATCAATGCGGGAATAGTCGCGGCTCGTCCCGCGTGCCTTCACTCCCGTCACCGTTTGCGAGGCCCCACCCTCCAGACCAAGGTAAGCCCCGGACCAGGGAGACGGCTTCGCACGGTCCGGCACCTCGAACGCATCTGTTCCGGACCCAGGATCAGCCGCGCGGGCGCCAGTCACAAGGACGGCCAGCACGGCACACAAAACAAGAGGTTTGATCAGCCAGACGGCAGATTCAGCGCATAGGGCAATTCCTGGCCGGCAGGCTGGGGGCAACGCCTGTCTCCACTCCGGACGCACAGGACTGGACCTGGAAAATCCATAATAAAATAAAGAGCTTACCATTTCGTCTCTCGTTTCATTCATGATACTTTCTCATGTGTGATTTCATAATTTTTTATCGCTAAACGATAATTTAAAAAATGTACGCAATAATTTTTTTGTCAATAGCAATATTTTTATTGCGGTTTTTCAGGCTCTGCCGTACGAAGCAAGAAAGGCGCGGCCAATCGGAGACAGACATGACTGAGCTTGAACAAAAAGAGCGCAAACGGCGCCTCGTCCGCATCCGCCAGGTGTCGACCGCCATGAAGTGGTTCATCACCGCGGTTCTCGTCACCATCGCCGTGTCAGGCGCGCTTGTGGTCGCAATGATCCTGCTGCCCGCCCTTTTGGACGTGACCACCGAGACCCTGGAACTGACCGAAGTCGAGCGTGCGCTGGGGGACATTCCCGTTGCCCAGCGCATCGGACTGAGCCTTGTGGCCGTTACGGCTTTCGCCCTCTTGCTGGCCATCTGCTGGAATGTGCGACAGCTCTTCGATCAGTTCCGCAAGGCGGCATTCTTCGCGCCCGAGACACTGTCACGCATGATCCGCATCGGTATCTGGCTGCTGACCTATGGCGCCTTTGAGGTCCTGAGCAATCCGATCGTCTCGGTGCTGCTGACCATCGATTTTCCAGAAGGCCAGCGTCAGATCGATATGGAGCTGGACGGTGACGAGTTCTTCTTTATTGTCTTTGGCGCCCTGATGCTTGTCTTCGGCTGGATCATGCGCGAAGCCGCCACAATTGATGAGGAAAACCGGCAATTTGTCTGACATGCCCCCCCTTTTGCCATTCACCTGGCCCCTCAAGCTCTCATGGCCCGGACATGCCGATAATCATTGAACTTGATGTGATGCTTGCCCGGCGCAAGATGCGCTCCAAGGAGCTGGCCGAACGCATTGGCATCACGGAACAGAATGTGTCGTTGCTGAAATCCGGCAAGGTGAAGGGCGTGCGCTTCGACACGCTGGAGAAAATCTGCGAAGCGCTCGACTGCCAGCCGGGCGACATTCTGATCTTTGAGGATGCATCAAAGAAAGACGGCTGACAAAATAGCCAGCCATCCCTTCGGTCCGAACGTCTATTCCGCCGCTTGCGCCGGACCGTAGCCCAGCTGCTCGTTCAGCTTGCCAATGAGACCAATAGCCGCCTCGGCAATGACGGTGCCCGGCGGGAAAATGGCCGCAGCGCCGGACTGGTAGAGCGCCTCATAATCCTGGGGCGGAACCACACCTCCCACCACGATCATGATGTCTTCCCGCCCCTCTTGTGCGAGAGCCGTTTTCAAGGCCGGAACCAGCGTCAGGTGACCGGCGGCAAGGGACGAGACGCCCACAACGTGAACGTCGTTCTCCACTGCCTGGCGGGCCGCTTCTTCCGGGGTCTGGAACAGCGGGCCAATATCCACGTCAAAGCCCAGATCGGCGAAGGCCGAGGCAATCACCTTCTGGCCCCGGTCGTGGCCGTCCTGGCCCATCTTGGCGACCAGAATACGCGGGCGGCGGCCGTCGTTTTCCTCAAAAACCTCGACCAGCTTCTGCACCTTTTCAAGGGTCCCGGACATGGCTCCTGCCTCCCGTTTGTAGACACCGGCAATGGACTTGATTTCCGCCTTGTGCCGGTCAAAGACCTTTTCCATGGCGAGCGAAATTTCCCCCACCGTTGCCTTGGCCCGTGCAGCCTTGACGGACAGGTCCAGAAGATTGCCTTCGCCGGTCTGGGCGCACCGGGTCAAGGCCTCAAGCGCAGCCTGAGTGTCCGCCTCGTTCCGTTCCGCCCGCAGCCGCTTCAACTTGTCGATCTGGGCGGCCCTGACCTGGGCATTGTCGACTTTCAGAACGTCAATCGCCTCTTCACTATCCGGTTTGAACTTGTTGACGCCCACCACGGTCTGAGTGCCGCTGTCGATCCGGGCCTGGGTTTTCGCCGCCGCCTCTTCGATCCGCAGCTTCGGAATGCCCTTCTCGATCGCTTTGGCCATGCCGCCAAGACCCTCGACCTCACGGATATGCGCCATGGCCTTTTCGGCCAGATCCGCCGTCAGCTTCTCCACATAATAGGAGCCGCCCCAGGGGTCGATCACCTTGGTCGTCCCGCTTTCCTGCTGCAGGAACAGCTGGGTGTTGCGGGCAATCCGGGCCGAGAAATCCGTCGGCAGGGCCAGCGCCTCATCCAGCGCATTGGTGTGCAGCGACTGGGTATGGCCCTGCGTGGCCGCCATCGCCTCCACGCAGGTGCGCATCACATTGTTGAAAACGTCCTGGGCGGTTAGGGACCAGCCAGATGTTTGGGAATGGGTTCGAAGTGACAGGGACTTGGGGTTCTTGGGCTGGAAATTCTCTTCCATCAGGGTTGCCCAGATCAGGCGGGCGGCCCGGAGCTTAGCCACTTCCATGAAGAAATTCATGCCGATGGCCCAGAAGAAAGACAGGCGCGGCGCAAACCGGTCGATATCCATACCGGCAGCCACCCCGGCGCGGGCATATTCAATGCCGTCCGCAATGGTATAGGCCAGCTCCAGATCCGCCGTCGCCCCGGCTTCCTGCATGTGATAGCCGGAAATCGAGATCGAGTTGAACCGGGGCATGTTCTGGGAGGTGAATTTGAAGATGTCGGAAATGATCCGCATCGACGGCTGGGGCGGATAGATATAGGTGTTGCGGACCATGAATTCCTTCAGAATGTCATTCTGAATGGTCCCGGACAGATCCGCCTGGGCAACGCCCTGTTCCTCCGCAGCCACAATATAGAGCGCCAGCACCGGCAGGACGGCACCGTTCATGGTCATGGAAACACTCATCTTGTCGAGCGGAATGCCCGAAAAGAGCGTGCGCATGTCATAGATGGAGTCAATGGCCACCCCGGCCATACCCACATCCCCGGCGACACGCGGGTGGTCGCTGTCATAACCCCGGTGGGTAGCCAGATCGAAAGCCACCGAAAGCCCCTTTTGCCCAGCGGCCAGATTGCGCCGGTAGAAAGCGTTGGAATCTTCCGCCGTCGAGAAGCCCGCATATTGGCGCACGGTCCAGGGCTGCTGCACATACATGGTCGGATAGGGCCCGCGCAGGAACGGGGCCAGCCCGGGCCACGTGTCCAGATGGGCGAACCCTTCCAGATCCGGGGCGCCATAGGCGGACGCTACATCAATCCCTTCCGGGGTGTGCCAAGTGTCCGCGCCTCCGGTTTCTGCCGCCTGCAGCCTGTTGCGGAACGGCTTTTCGGAAAAATTCGGGATCCTGCTCATGCCGGAACCTCCAGATCGGTTGGGGTCAGTCCATGCGCGCGCGCGAAACTGGTTTGCGCCTCTGCCAGCAGCGCCAGCAGATCGCCCCCGGCATATAGAAATGTGTCGACGCCTGCCGCTGTCCAGCCCGCTTCCTGCTCTCCCGGACGGCCAGCCAGATATAAATGATGCGCTCCGGCGGCCTTGAGGGCTCGGGCGGCCGGGACCGCCTCGTCCTTGTAAACCGCATCGGAAGACACCAGGCAGGCCAGAACCGCCCCGCTTTCCTGAAAAGCTGCCACCAGGTCGTCCAGACTTGCATAAACGGCCGCCTCGACACTGCCAAGGCCGCCGGCAGCAAAGGCATTGGCCGTCCATGTGGCCCGTGCAGTAAACTGCGACAGGGGACCCAGGCTCGCCAGAAACACGACCGGCCTCCGGGCGGTTTTCTCTTCAAGCTGCTTGGCAGACCGACGCAGCGTTTCAAAGGGCTCAGCCAGCCGCATGGGGGACAGGCTGTGCTGATCAAGTGCCACAGACTTTGGCCCGAACGCCACTTGACCAAGCCCCGGCATCGCCTTGCCGTCCAGAGCGGCCGCCACCAGCGCCTGTGTCCACGCGCCTTTGCCCGGCGGCGGCAGGTCTACAGGCACCGGTTTCCCGTCTCCCTCCCCCGCGCTGCCGCCGGTCTCAAGGACCGCCACCGGCTTTTCGCTCAGGTTCGGAAACTCGCTGACCCCGGTAACCGCCCGTTTGCGGGTGGCAATCTTGAGCGCCAGATCTGCCTTCGCCGCCTCAAGACGTGTCTGCACCAGCCCCTGCCGCACCGCCTGGGCCAGACCGCCCGCCGCCTCAATCTCCTGAAACACCTCCCAAGCGGCAGCGCACAAGGTTTCTGTCCGGTCCTCCACCGCCCCGGCTCCGGCAGCCGGATCCATGACCTTGGCCAGGCTGCTTTCTTCCAGAAGGATCGCCTGGGTGTTGCGGGCCAGCCGCCGCGCCAGACCCTCCGGAAGCCCGACGGCATAGGTATGGGGCAGCACACACACGCTGTCCGCCCCTCCAACCCCGGCGGCAAACACTGCGACCGTGTTCCTGAGAAGATTGACCCAAGGATCTTTCTGGGTGAGCATCCTAAAGGATGTGGTCATATGCAGATAGGCGGGTGCCTGAGGCAGGCCCGCTCCGTCCAGAACGCTGGCCCAAAGAGCACGCAGTGCCCGAGCCTTGGCAATCGTGCCGAACTGGTCCGCATCCGCCGCAAGACTGAAGGAAATCTGCCCGGCCCAGTCCTGTGGTGCGAAAGGCGTCTGTTCCAGAGTACGCATCTGTGCAATTGCGGAGGCCAGAACAAGACCCAGCTCCTGGGCCGGTGTAGCCCCGGCCGAATGCCAGACAATGCCGTCCGCCGCCAGGGCACGCACGCATGCACGCCAGTCCCGGGCCGCAAGCGCCGTATCAATGGCAGCTTCCATCTCTTTATGCGGGCCGGACGCGGAAGAGTGGGATCTGGCCAGAAACTCAAACGGATCACGCGCGGCACTGATGGCCACTGCTGCCGGGTCGGTCCCGATCTTGTCCAGATGCGCCAGCAAAAGGGCGATTGCTTGCCAGGTCGCCGAACCACCATCGACCCGGATCCGGATCAGGTTCGGCAGAACACCGGCCAGCAGCGTCTCAAGCCCGTCCAGATCCGCAACCTGAAGCCCCCCTGAGGCCGCAGCGCCAGCAAAAACAAGCTCAAGTCCGTTTGCCCCACCTTCCAGGTCGTCCAGGATCTGCCGGTTTGCCTGCGCCGGGCCGGGAATATCGATCCGCTGAGAAATGGTCCAGCCATGCCTATCTTGCCGGAGCTGCCGGGCGGGCGTGTCCCGCCGGCCCGCATAAAGCGGAGCGATCTGAAACCCGTCTTCGGTTGCTGAATAGAGCTTTTCCCGCGCCATGCCCTTGAGCGCTTTATCCACAGCCGCCCACCAGGCCTCTTCATCGGCGGAAAAAAAGCTGTCTGGTCCGGTAAAACTGAGTGGCATCGCACGCCTCCCTCGCGTGGCATTGTAACGTCGGGCTCATGATAAAACAGCCCTCAGACCGCCCGCGCTCTGAAAGGTCTGTGCGTTTTGAGCGCCTGCAGCCACCTGACCTGGCCAGAACCACTCCTTATAATAAGCGCACAGGAGGCGCAGCTTGCGGGTCATCCTTGTTGGCTCATGGTCATAATCCCGCCCAGAATGCTTGGCAACTCAGCACAAAGGGTAAGGTTTCACCGCGGCCTCATTTTGATGCAGCGTCTGCTCAACAACCCGGCAGCACAGACCCGCATGAGACAGGCAACGGCGGAGCGTGGCCAGGTCTTTCACGTCACCAGTGGATATCCGGACGCACCAGCGCCTTGAAAAGAAAGCAAAGCGCAACAATCGCGCTTCTCTGAAAGAAACGCCGCCGGAACAACAACCTATGCGAAAAGTTCAAAATTTCACAATTTGATAAAAAATCAAATATTTGGCGGATTTCGCAAACTTTGTGTGTTTTCCCTATTGGTATGATCATCAATTATATTGTAGCGTTATCTTGCTGACGCATGGGAATTTGTACCCTCTATAAAATGCGCAGCGTCAGGTTCGTATCTTTGTCAGGAGAGTCGAAGATATGACCTTTCGTTACCCATCAGCGGCCACGGCCTTCAATGGCCCTGTCCGCAAACGAGCGGGAAGTGAACCGCCAAGGATGTGCACAATGCTTGATCAAAGCGAATTGAAAAGCAAACTGAGAGCAATTTCGGAAGCAAATGCGGCCCACCACGTTTTGGATATTCTGGAATCCAATCTGCGCCGCATGGGGGCAACTCACATTCTGATTACCGGTCTGCCGATGCCGAACCGGCCCATCGACAATCTGGTTCAGCGCTTCCGGTGGCCCGATCAGCGCAATGACGGGATCGAAAGCACGTCATTGTCCGCCAATGACAGCGCCCTGATGCTTGGCCTCGGCTCAAACCGGGCTCGCGTGTGGACCATCTCCGCAGGCGATATGGAACATTCCGATCTTCTGGCCTCTGCCGGGGAAGGCAGCCAGATCGTCGTGGTTCCGGTGACCGAGCTTTACCCGTTCCAGGCTTTCGTCTTTGCCAGCGGCCCCTCCCTTCAGGTCAACAAGTATGACCTGTCCAACCTGGAGGTTCTGTCGGCAGCCGCGTTCTCGCGGCTTCGGGAGCTGGGGATTGTGTCCGGACAGCGTCCCGGTGCCCTGTCGACCCGCGAACGCCGGGTTCTTGAACTGACAGCCTATGGCAAGACGGCCGGCGAAATTGCGGATGTTCTGGACATTTCCCAGCGGACCGTCCACGCCCATCTGCAAAATGCCAGCGTCAAGCTGAACGCATCCAACAAGACCCACACGGTCGTGGAAGCCCTGCGTTACGGACAGATCAGCGTCTGACCCCAAAGGCACAAGTTCACCTTGAAATCAAAGGCCCGCCGGTAAGGCGGGCCTTTTTAATTTGGGCCGGAAAGAACGCTTCCAGCGCAAGCTGCGGTCCTCCGGATTGAAGCTGTTTTGGCTTTCGCCCTGAAATCTCTGATGTCAGGCAACGGCAGGCAAATCCGAAAACGCGCTATGCTCTAATAGGTCATCATCGGGGCAAGTTCCTTGGCCTGCTCCACCCATTTGGTCACCTGGCTCTCGCTCGGCACCTGACGCACGAGGCTCTTTTCCTCGTTCACTTCCTTCATTTTTTCGGCCAGATTGGCAGCGTTACGGTGCTTCAGCTCCTTCACGGTATCCACACCGGCCGCTTCCAGCAGCTCCGAATATTCCTCGCCCACACCGCTGATGCGCATCAGGTCGGCCATATTCGCCCATTTGAGGATGCGTTTGCCGTCAATGCCGGTTTCGTCCTCCAGGGCCTTGCGGCCTTTCGGGTCCTTTGCGCGCTCAAGATAAGCGTCCGTTGTCTTGATACCCACTTCGCCCAGCTTTGCTGCGTAAGTCGGGCCAATGCCCTCGATTTCATCGATCGAATAAGACATGCGCACTGAACTCCCTGTATGACCGGCGGTAGAACCTTAAGGCACTCAGAGGACTTGGCTCAGCCCCGGAATTTTTGAAACCACTTCATCAACAACGTCGTCCCCTGCCTTTTCCTTAGCATAAGAAATGAGTTCTTTGGCAACACTTTGCACACCACCCATATCAAGTCCGGCACTGTTCAGTTCGCTCAAGGCAGCCATGGCGCCCATGCCACCGCCCATCATGCTGCCAAGCCCTCCCAGAAGACCGCCGCCGGACCCAGCTTCCGCACGGGCTGCCACAAGCTCGGCCGCACCAGGCAGCGCATCGAAAATCATCTGCATCTTGTCCTCGGGGCCTTCCTTGTCCAGAAAGCCGAGAATGATCCCAACCGCGTTTCTCGCCAGGTCTTCATCGATCCCGGCCGCTGCGATAATCCGGTTGATGAGCTCATCCATGTCATTCTCCAGGTTTTAATGCTTTTCACCATGACGGTCTTAAAATTGACCGCGCGTTTCTATACCTCCCTTTGCCCCGCCCCGTCGATGGCCAGCTCTTCAGAGGACGGGCCTTTTTTGTGCGCAGCCCGCACATCCTTTGCGGTTCAATTGCGCAGAGAAAGGTTCTAGGTTTGGAACAAAACAGGTGGTGAGATTCGGGGGTATCCGTGACGGACATAGACAGCATTTTCATCGGCGCCAGCACCAAGGACGAGACGCTGGCACTGAAACTTGCCAACCGGCACGGATTGATCGCAGGTGCCACGGGCACAGGCAAAACCGTCTCCCTTCAGATCCTGGCAGAAGGCTTTTCGAAAGCCGGGGTGCCGGTCTTTTGCGCCGATATCAAGGGGGATCTCTCCGGTCTGGCGGCCGACGGGGTGTCCAAGGACTTTCTGGAAAAGCGCGCTGAAGAGGTCGGGCTCGCAAAAGACTACTCCTACAACGCGTTTCCGGCCGTCTTCTGGGACCTTTTGGGGGAACAGGGCCATCCGATCCGCACCACTATATCGGAGATCGGCCCCCTGCTTCTGTCCAGCCTTCTGGAACTGAATGATACCCAGGAAGGGGTGCTGAATGTCCTTTTTGAGCTGGCCGATGACGAAGGGCTGCTGCTTCTGGACCTGAAGGACCTGAGGGCCATGCTCGCCCATGTGGCCGAACGCGCTTCCGAACTGTCCACCCTTTATGGCAATGTTTCCAAAGCCTCTGTCGGCGCGATCCAGCGGCGGCTGCTGGTTCTGGAGCGCCAGGGCGGCGAGAACTTCTTCGGAGAGCCCTCCCTCGACATCCGGGATTTCATCCGCACGGCCCCGGACGGGCGCGGGCTCGTCAACATTCTGGCGGCCGACAAGCTGATGACCTCCCCCAGGCTCTATGCCGTCTTCCTGCTGTGGCTGCTGTCGGAGCTGTTTGAGGAACTGCCGGAAGTCGGCGACCCGAAAAAACCAAAGCTGGTCTTCTTTTTCGACGAAGCTCATCTGCTCTTTTCCGGCGCTCCCAAGGCCCTGGTGGAGAAGGTGGAACAGGTTGTCCGCCTGATCCGCTCCAAAGGCGTCGGCGTCTATTTTGTCACCCAGAATCCGCTCGACATCCCCGAAACCGTTCTGGCCCAGCTTGGAAACCGCATCCAACACGCCCTGCGCGCCTTCACACCGCGCGATCAAAAGGCGGTGCGGGCGGCGGCCGAAACCTTCCGTCCCAATCCGGATCTGGACACGGAGCGGGTGATCACAGAGCTGGGTGTCGGAGAGGCTCTGGTCTCGACCCTGGAAGGAAAAGGCATTCCCTCCGTGGTACAGCGGACGCTGATCCGCCCGCCATCTTCCCGGCTCGGTCCGGTGTCCCAGGCCGAGCGGCGCACCCTGATCCAGTCCAGCCCGGTCTTCGGCCTTTATGAGCGTGCCAAGGACCGCACCTCCGCCTATGAGGTGCTGATGGCCCGGGCGGAAGAAGCCCAGCGCCAGGAGCACCGCCAACAGGAGAAGGAAGACGGCCACGCCCGCAAGCACGGCACCCCGAGACGCGGCCGCTCCGGCTTTCAGCTGCCGGATTTCGGCCGGGACGACCGGCCCCGCCGGGACAGTGTGGACCGGCGCAACAAACGCAAGAGCCAGAGGGACACCGTGCTGGAGGCCGGATTGAAATCGGCCGCCAGAAGTCTCGGCTCCTCCCTGGGCCGGGCCCTGGTACGCGGCCTTCTGGGATCGCTCAAGCGGGGCAACTAGACGGCAATGCCCGCATCAGCCGGCCACCGGGAGACCGAGCACCGCGCCCTTGCCATCGGAAAATGGGCCAATCTTTTCATGGCTTTCGCAGGTCTTGTGACCGCTTGGCTGTCCCGTTCCGATGCCATGCTGGTGGACGGTCTTTATTCGGCGGTCAATTTCCTCTCCGCGATTGCCGCCGCCCGCATCGGCGCAAGGGTGGCCCAGCCGCCAAGCCGCCGCCATCCCTGGGGCCACGATTTTGAGGAAGTGCTCTATGTCACCTTCCGCAGCCTGATCCTTGTGGGCATCCTGGTATTCGCTGCCATTGTCTCGGGCGCCAAGATCTGGACCTTCCTAAGCGGAGGCACCGTTCCGGACCTCATCTTCGGCCCGATCGTGGTCTATATGACTGTGATCATTGTCATCTGTTTTGCTCTTTCCTTCGTCTACTACCGCGCCTTCCGCAAAACCGGCGGACGCAGCGCCCTTTTGAAGACCGAGGCCCAGGCCGCCCTGATCGATGGTGCCCTCAGCGTGGGCGCGGGCGCCGCCCTGCTGTCGCTGCCTTATCTGAAAGACACGTTTCTCGCCCCCTATTTACCGATTGGGGATGCGGTGATCGTCCTTGTCCTGATTTCGGTGATTGTCTGGCAACCGCTTGGCGCGTTCCGCACAACCCTTGCGGATCTGGCAGGGGTCAGCGCCCCGGGCGGTACCCATGCCAAAGTTTTGCGCAGCGCGCGGGACCTGTGCCGGGAAAACGGCTTCAAGCTGCAGCGCTCTGCTGTTCTCCAGGCTGGCCGCATGCATTATGCAGCCATCTACACCGATCCCGGACGGCCGGTGCGGGCCGAAGAGATCGACAGGTTTCAGGCAGAGATGTCAGACCGGCTGGAAGAGGTCCTCGGCCCGGTGCGGGTTGAGATCATCGTGACCGCAAAAGGCCCGCTGACAAGATCTGCCGGGATCTGATCCTCCACATCCGTGGCCGCTGCCTGCCATGTCCCCCAGGGGCATACGGCACAAACATCCCTCCAATCCTGCTAACCAGATAATTACCTATCAGACGTATTCTTACGGGACCTTCCAAGACACGGATTGCAGGATGCCGTTTCAGACCATCTTTTCCCGCCGCTTCATCATGGCCCTCTTAAGAGACGCCCGACGCCACGGCCTAGTGGTGTTGGTCCTTGCCGGTGCTGCGCTTTCGCTGTCCGCAGCCAGTGTCCGGGCAGAGGCGGATGCCAAAAGCCTCAACAAGCAGAGTACGGTGCTCAACCCAGCCCGGCTGGAGCAGGCCCGCGCATTTTTGCGCGACAATCCAATTTCCCCGCCCGACACGGCCAGCCCCCGCGCCACGCTGGAAAGCTTCCGGTTCATCATGGGGGAAGTCAGCGTCCTGTGGCAGAACGTGCGCAAATCCTATGAAGACGGCAGCGATATCTTCCTGACAGACGCGCAGAAAGATCAGGTTGTCCTGATTGATGCGCTGATGGAAAAAGCAGAACGCACCTTGGATCTGTCGGAGCTTCCCCAGACAACCCGGGCCCGGGCGGGGATAGAACTGGTACTGCAGCTGCAGGAAATTCTGGACCGGATTCCGTCCATTGATCTGACCGCGGTTCCAGGTGAAACCGCCGGCACCTTCCGCACGCCCTTCAAAGGGGACAACCTTCCCGAGCAATGGACAATTCCAGGCACCAGCTTGCGTCTTGTCCGGCAGACCCAGGGCGAGCGCCAGGGGCACTATCTCTTTTCCGATGACTCCGTCGCCCGGATTCCTGAAGATTATGCGATCGTCAAGGAACTGCCCTTGCGCGCGGACAGAGGGGAGGATCTATTTGCCTATTACATCTACACCCCCGGGAATCTGATCGCACCGCGCTGGTACAGCCTTTTGAAAGCCGGGCCCGCCTGGCTGCACAACCAGTTCGCCGACCAGGCCTATTGGCAATGGCTGGGCCTGTGTCTGGTCAGCCTGTTTTATCTGGGGTCCGTCAGTATGTACCTGCGCTGGAAACGGTGGCGGCCGGTGTCCGTTTCCGAGCGCGCCCGCGCTCTTCAGGCACTGTTGCGGCCTGCTGCGGTGATCGGCGGGGCGATGCTGTTCCGTTATCTTTGCGAAAACCAGATCAATATTAGCGGCATGCCCTTGCAGATGATCAGCACAGCCACCACCGCCCTGGTCTGGTCCGCAACCGCATGGCTGGTCTACAGGGCCCTGGAACTCATTTATGTCTGGTTCGTGCAGGCCCCTGGCGCTGCAAGGGCAAGCCTGGATGCCAGCCTGATGCGCACAGGTTTCCGGGTTGGTTCTCTCGCCATTTCCCTGTTCGTGCTCGGCTATGGAGCCACTCAGATCGGCATTCCCATCTATGGTGTGATCGCCGGTCTCGGGGTCGGAGGGCTGGCTATCGCCCTGGCGGCCCAGCCAACAATCGAAAACCTGATCGGCGGGATCATTCTTTATGCGGACCGCATGGTACGTGTCGGCGAATATTGCGAATTTGACGGCCTGTCGGGCACCGTGGAAGCGATCGGTATCCGCTCAACCCGAATCCGTGCCCTGGACCGGACGTTGATCACCATTTCCAACGCGGATCTCGCCAAGCGCAAGATCGTGAATTACAGCTACCGGGACAAATTCCATTTCCGCCACAAGATCGGCCTGCGCTACGAAACCTCGCCTGAGGTGATGAGAACGCTGCTGGACCGGATCTGCGCCTATCTCACGGCCCATGAGAAAGTCGAGGAAACGCCCTTGCGCGTGCGGCTCGTCAGCTTTGATGACTATGCCCAGACCATCGACATCTATGCGTATGTGACTGCCCCCGCGATGGATGCCTATCTGGAAATCCAGGAAGAGCTGCTGTTTGCAATTCATGACATCGTCGCAGACTGCGGCTCCGACTTTGCCTTTCCGTCCTCCACCGTTTATCTGGGCAAGGATGGGGGATTGCCGGGCCCGGAACCACTGGCGCAGCCCGGGCACACGGAAAACCCGCGCACGCAAGCCGCCTAGAACAAATCGGCTTTGTTTTGGAAGTGTCTTTCGCTGCCGGATATCAAAGATTTCAGCGGAAAAGACAAAACTGGTTGAACCCGAAGGACCGCGACACGCACACCGGTGGCCAGGCCTTTCTCCCGCCCCTCGTTGCGGGGGATGGCGTAACTTACCAATTGCGATTTTTGCTACGATATGGCCTGTTAGGTGTCTTCTGTAAGGCCGTTGTTAAGCACGGCCGCTTTCGAATAAAATTCAAGGACCCATCATGAGTTCCATCGACAAGGTCTTGGCGCGTGTGGACGCCAATTTCGACGCCAGCCTCGACCGACTGTTCGACCTCCTCAAGATCAAGAGCATTTCCACCGACCCCGCCTATGCTGCGCCCTGCCGGGAAGCCGCAGAGTGGCTTGCCGCAGAGCTGAACAGCATCGGCATTGACGCCTCCGTGCGTGACACGGCCGGCCACCCCATGGTCGTTGGCCACCGCAAATCGGGCAAGACGGGACCGCATGTTCTGTTTTACGGCCACTATGACGTCCAGCCCGTCGACCCTCTTGAGCTTTGGGACCAGGACCCGTTCGAGCCCAGCATCAAGACCCGCGAAGACGGCAGCAAGATCATCGTTGCCCGCGGCTCTTCCGACGACAAGGGCCAATTGATGACCTTTGTCGAGGCGGCCCGGGCCTATATTGAGGAAACCGGCGATCTGCCGATTGATGTCTCCATCCTGTTCGAGGGGGAGGAGGAATCCGGCTCGCCGTCCCTGCATCCCTTCCTGACCGCCAACAAGGACGAGCTGACCTGCGACCTCGCCCTGGTCTGCGACACGGGCATGTGGAACGCGGAAACACCGGCAATCTCCGTCATGCTGCGCGGCATGGTCGGGGACGAAATCATCGTGCGGGCCGCCAGCCGGGACCTGCATTCGGGCATGTATGGCGGCTCCGCCCAGAACCCGAACCACATTGTCGCCAATGTCATTGCCGGCCTTCATGACGAGACCGGCCGGATCACCCTGCCCGGCTTTTATGACGGCGTGATCGAGCTGCCCGAAGATGTCAGCAAAATGTGGGATGGCCTCGGCTTTTCCGTTGAGGATTTCCTCGGAGACGTTGGCCTGAAATACCCGCGTGGGGAAACCGGCCGCAAGCCGCTGGAACATATCTGGTCCCGCCCGACCGTTGAAGTGAACGGCATGTGGGGCGGCTATCAGGGCGCAGGCTCCAAAACTGTCATTCCTGCAGAAGCCCATGCCAAATTCACATTCCGCCTTGTAGGCGATCAGGATCCGGACAAGATTCAGGAAAGTTTCCGGGCCTATGTGCGTTCAAAAATCCCGGCGGATTGTTCGGTGGAGTTCATCGCCAAGGAAGGCAGCCCGGCCCTGCGGCTTGATTTCGCCATGCCCGCTCTGGCAAAGGGGGCCACCGCGCTGAAAAACGAATGGGGCAAGGAAGCCGCGTTGACCGGCATGGGCGGGTCCATCCCGATTGTGGGCGACTTCAAGCGCATGCTTGGCATGGACACGCTGATGATTGGCTTTGGCCTGGAAGACGACCAGATCCATTCACCCAATGAGAAATACAATCTGACCAGCTTCCAGAAGGGCATCCGCTCCTGGGCCCGGGTGCTGGACGAATTGTCCAAAACGTGAGGCCCATTGCGGCGGACCTCTGGCCGGTCCGCCTGCCCGAAGCAGACCCTGTGTGCAAAAGAAGGATTGACATGAAATCCATCTGTGTATTTTGCGGCTCCAGCTATGGGGCGCTTGAAACCTATTCAACGGTGGCCAGCAACACCGGGCGCATGCTCGCCGAAAACGGCTACAAGCTTGTTTATGGCGGCGCCAAGGTGGGGCTGATGGGCACCGTTGCCGATGCGGCGCTCGCCGCTGGCGGCGAGGTGATCGGGGTTCTGCCCCACTCGCTGAAGGAGAAGGAAATCGGCCACGAGGGCTTGAGCGAATTGCATCTGGTGGGCTCCATGCATGAGCGCAAGGCGATGATGGCCGATCTCTCCGACGGTTTCATTGCGCTTCCGGGCGGTGTCGGCACCCTGGAGGAAATCTTCGAGGTCTGGACCTGGGGCCAGCTTGGCTATCACCAGAAACCCTGCGGTTTTTTGAACATTGAAGGCTATTACGACCAGCTGATCGCGTTTCTGGACCACCAGACCCGGGAAGGATTCACCAAACCTGCTATGCGCAACATGGCCCAGATTGCCGCGACCCCGGAGGCCCTGCTCGATCTCTTCAAAGCCTATGAACCGCCCCAAACGCCGAAATGGATTGCCCGGTCCGACATCTAGAACAAATCGCGTTTCATCGGATTTGCCTTTCTCTGCCTGACTTGAGAAGCGTCGGCGCGCAAGACAAATTGGTTTGATCCCGGAGGAAGGCGACACGTTCTGGCCGCCTTTCTTTGGCAGCAGACTTCTTTTCATCCACCGGACAAGCCGGAGCCTTTTCCACAGCAGCGGTTTGACCAATTGCAAATTCATCCCGGGCCGTTAAACACGTGTTGAAACAGCGCCTGAAACGCGGCCCCTTTCATATACTTGTGTGTCCATGCGTCTTTGTCTTTCCCTTGCCCCCGTTCTTTTCGCAGCTCTTGCCGCTGCAGCCTGCTCGCCGACGGCCGATTTTGACAGCAAACCCAACAGTCTGGTGCAGACATCGAATGTGACCCTGGTTCAGATCACTGAAGACAGTGTCGGCGGCATCACCCCGGAAACCGCTTATGGGCCGAAATCTATTGAAACCGCCCTGCCTGGCTTTACCGCTGAAGGTATTCAGACCGCCGAGGAAGACCGGACCGAATGGGCCCTGGCCGCCTTCAATTCCGACGGGTTCCAGGTGCTGCAGGTCTTCAAGGGCAAGGACGGCAAGGTGCGGTCGGTCCATGGGGTCACCCACCATCTGCAGGGCCCCAATGGCGAGCGGATCGGCATGACCTTCTCCGAAATCGGCAGCGCCAGCGCTGACTGCCGGGTGGGCAAGAACCTGTGGCGCGGCATGGCGATCTGCAAATCAACCGGCCACCCGAATGTGGAACTGGTCTATGCCATTCCGGGCTACAAGGGCCCGTTCGACCGTCTGCCGCCGTCCAAGGAGCTCTTCGACGCGGAACTTCAGCGCATTTTATGGACGCCTAAGATCTGACCCTTTTTGCCGGGGCCCTCTATTGGGAGACCCGCACTGGACGGCCGCGTGCCTGATCAGCTCAGAAAGCCCCGGCACCCGCCGGGGCTTTCACTGTGTCTCAGCGAATATTTTCAGGAGTGCGCGCCCTGGAGCGCGACTTGCCTTAGTTGCCGGTCAGAGTGCCGGAGGCCGCTGCGACAGCCGCGTTATAGGCGTCGCGTATGACCAGATGGCGTTTCCAGGTGGTGCCTTCGCGCGGAAACGAATTGGTCGCAATCACCGCCGTATACCCGCTTGAAAAAGCCATGGCATGCGCCCCCAGGTGGCCGCCCTGTTTGGTCGAGGCCCCGGCCTTGAAATACATGCGCCCATCCGTGGTCGCCCGGCTGCCGTTCCAGCCGAGAACATCGTCATCCGTACGCGACAGATGATTGCGGAACTGCCGCTTGCGGATCACCTTGCCCGTGTTGGCAAGGGCATGGGTGAAGACGCTCATGTCCCGAAGGCTCATGACAATGCCGCCGGAGGTGCAATTGGGCGTATCCACGGGATTGGGCTTGTATCCGGTTTCATCCGCACCGTCGCCCTGCTTGTAGTTATAAAGCAGAACGTGGTCCGGCCCGGCAAAATCCACGGCCGCGCAAGCCCCTCGAATGCCCAGCGGATCATAGACCTGATTTTTCAGGTAGTCGGTCCAGATGCCCCGCGTTGCGGTAAACATGACCGCATCATAAGAGGCCTGCGGCCCGTCATAGGCGTTATCGATCCGGCGCATCCGCCCTTCCGCGAAAAAAGCGCCCATATAGTTCCACACTCCGAAATTCTCATTGCTGTATTTGCGCTCTCCCACGGGGCGCTCGGTCGTCCCGCTTTGAAAACGGATACTGTAAGGCGTGTTCACCGAGCCCCGGAACCCGCCCTGATAGGCAAGCAAATGCCGGATTTTGACATCGCGCCAGCAATCACCGGAGCCGTCACAGCCCGGCTGCCATCTCAAGGGCAGATAATCGGCCATGCGGTCGTCCAGCGTTTTGCTGCCGAACCGCCTGATCTTGTTGAGAACCGCTGCCGTGGTCACCATTTTGGTAACGCTGCCCCAGGGGGTGACCGTGTTGAGGCCGAAGGGCCGCCCGCCAGTGGTTTCACAAGGCGACTGGGCCCAGCCATGGGTCACATGGGCCACTATCCGGCCCTCCGGGTCCCTTAAGATGACCCCATACCCCATTACATCATCGCCGAGCGTCCCGGCCACAGTGTCCACAAAGGTTTGTGCCGACAGACCCGCTGCCAGCGCATGACCCCGTTCATGGGGGCGGTCAGCGGGCAAGCTGCAGGCCAGCGCAAGGACGCTGGAGCCGGACAGGGCGCACAGGCCCAAAATGGCATGGCTCGAAAACCGGAAAAAGTTGAACATGACTTTCAATCCTTGATGAAATGATGTTGAGGCCGCCGGAAAAACGGGGCGGCCGGCTCCCAAAGGCCTTGCAAATGCAGGCCTCCGGCCCCGGCTGGCACGAAAATCATGCACCTGCCTTCACCGGTCCTTTGTCAGGAGCACAAAGGATAAGACCGTTCCGCAGAACCGTCTTGAGTGGAGACACTCAGATTTCGGCGAAGGCGCTCTCAGGTTTGGGACAGGCAGCACCGACAATCGGCTGCCCTACCCTCAAAAGCCCGGGTGACCTTTGCCGAATCCTGGTTTAAGCCTTGGGAATGACTTCAACGGCAAACATTCGGGATCCGAAACGGCTGACGGCGGATCTGACGGCGGGCAATCGCGCCGCTTTGGCGCGGGCGATCACGCTTGTGGAATCCAAAAAAGCCGACCACCGCCAGCTGGCCCAGCGCCTGATTCAGGACGTGCTGCCCCTGACCGGCAAGGCTTTGCGTCTGGGCATCACCGGGGTGCCCGGCGTTGGCAAGTCGACCACCATCGACACGCTCGGTTCCAACCTGACCGCCAGCGGCCACAAGGTGGCCGTGCTCGCCGTTGATCCTTCATCCACACGCACCGGCGGATCGATCCTCGGCGACAAGACCCGGATGGCCCGCCTCGCGACTGATCCGGACGCTTTCATCCGCCCGTCCCCCTCTGCCGGCACGCTTGGCGGAGTTGCCGCCAAGACCCGCGAAACCATGCTTTTATGCGAGGCCGCCGGGTTCGACGTCATTCTGGTGGAGACTGTCGGCATCGGCCAGTCGGAGACGACCGTGGCCGACATGGTCGACTTTTTCCTCGTTCTGATGCTTCCCGGCGCCGGGGACGAGCTTCAGGGCATCAAGAAAGGCGTTCTGGAAATTGCGGATATGATCGCGGTCAACAAGGCGGATGGGGACGGT
Source organism: Roseibium sp. AWQ4_290 (assembly GCF_056160985.1). Taxonomy (NCBI): domain Bacteria; kingdom Pseudomonadati; phylum Pseudomonadota; class Alphaproteobacteria; order Hyphomicrobiales; family Stappiaceae; genus Roseibium; species Roseibium sp. AWQ4_290. The sequence goes on along the minus strand of NZ_JBSWYG010000007.1, from coordinate 110,149 downwards.
ACTCTCAAAGCCCGTTCAGCCGCCTCCGATTACCGCGCCGCGTTGCATATTCTTGCCCCCAAATCCCCCAACTGGACACCGCCCGTGCTCACAATCTCCGGCCTGGCCAATGAAGGGCTCGATGCGCTCTGGCAGCAGATCGGTATCTATCAGGAGCGCATGCAGGCCAGCGGCGAGTGGCAGGACAAGCGCAGCCGTCAGCAGGTGGCCTGGATGTGGGAACTCCTGCAGCAGCGCATGACAGCCGCCCTGAAGACCAACCGTAAGACGGCGGTCCGCCTGAAAACCCTCGAAGACAATGTCCGCTCAGGCACCACGGCCGTTTCGCTCGCCGTGGAGGAACTCGCCGGGCTGATGGGACTGGACGAATGACACCTCCTTCCAAAACTGTTCTTGTGACCGGATTTTCACCCTTTCCCGGCGCACCGGTCAATCCAACCCAGTATCTGATGCAGCGCCTGCCGAAACGGCTGGGCCATCTCAGCTCAGGGGTGGCGTTTTCCTTCCATGTCCTGCCGACCACTTGGGCTGGGCGGCAAACGGTAACAGACAAACTGCGGCGCAAGATCACGCCGGATGCCATTGTGCATTTTGGCGTCGACGGCACCCGCCGCACCCTCAATATCGAAACCCGCGCGGTCAACCGGGCCATTCGCGTGCGCCCGGATGCGGCTGGACGGGCGCCTGACAGGCCGGAATTGTTGATTGGCGGGGAAAGAGCCAGATACACCCCGCTGCCTGCCCGCGCTCTGCGCGATGCGGCCCGCAGCGCGGGCACGCCCGCGCATCTGTCAACCGATGCGGGCACCTATCTTTGCAACGCCACTTTGTGGGATTCCCTCGGCTCGGGCATCCCCAGCGTCTTTGTCCATGTACCGGCCCTGCCCAGGGGCCCCAGGGACACACGGCCCGCCTATCCGGTGATCGAAGAGGCCGCCCTTCGCCTGCTGCAGGAACTCGCCCGGCGCCTGTGAGGCCAATACGAATAACCTGTCACGCCTGAACGACGCGCAAGCGACGCTTCACCTGCCTGTACCGTCGGACAAAAGCCATCCGGCACACCCTTTGCTGATCAGATCCTGAAGATCCGAGACTGATCCCATCCCGGGACGGTCACAGCAAATGGCACTGCGAATGACGGGTGATATGTCAAAACCGAGCCGCCGGGCGTTCCTCGCCGGGACAGTCCTGTGCCTTTCCGGCACAGCGGCCGCTGCGCAGATGAAGGTCGCCGATCTTCGGGGGTCGATTGATTCCGCTGACCTTGGCCTGATCCCGAACGCACCGGATGATCAAACCGCCCAGTTTCAGAACGCCGTGAACCGGGCTGTGGAGCGCGGCCGCGCCCTGTTTCTGCCCGCCGGCACCTATCCGGTTGCCAATCTGCGCCTGCCCTCCGGCAGCCTGATTGTCGGGGTGCCGGGCCGCACACGGCTGGTCTATCAGGGCGGCGGCGGCCAGTTGATCCGCGCTGAAGGGGTCAGCAATATCGGCCTTCAGGGCCTCACCTTTGACGGCGCCAACCGCTCGATCGGCGATTTCACCGAAGGGCTTCTGCATTTCATTGGCGTGCGCAATCTGGCGTTCGACAATTGCGACATTGCCGGATCGGCGAAAATGGGCATTGTGCTCGACCGCTGTTCCGGCCGGGTCGAGAATTGCCGGATCTATGGCGCCGCCGAAGCGGGCCTACGCTCCAACGAGGCGGACGGTCTGACCATCACCGGCAACGTGGTCAGCGACTGCGCCAATGGCGGTATCTGGATCCACCGCTGGCGGGAGGGCGAGGACGGCACTCTAGTGTCCGGCAACCGGATCGAACGGATCGGTGCACGCTATGGCGGCACCGGCCAGTTCGGCAACGGCATCAACGTGTTCCGCGCCCACGGGGTGATGGTGTCAAACAACCGCATCACCGATTGCGCCTTTTCCGCCATCCGCTCCAACACGGGCTCGAATGTGCAGATCCTGGGCAATTCCTGTCTGCGCTCCGGCGAGACGGGAATTTATTCGGAATTCAATTTCAAAGGGGCCGTGATCGCCAACAACATTGTCGACGGCGCCACCACCGGCATTTCGATCGCCAATTTCATGGATGGCGGGCGCCTCTCGGTCTGTTCCGGCAATCTGATCCGCAACATTTCCAAAGACGGCCCCTATCCGCCGGAAGTCTCCGGATTCGGCATCGGCATCGCGGCCGAAGCCGACACAACCTTGACCGGCAACGTTATTGAAGGGGCGCCGCGCTTCGGCATGCTGCTGGGCTGGGGGCCTTACATGCGCAACATCTCGGCGGCGCAAAACGTGCTGCGCGACTGCACCACCGGCATCGCCATCACGGTGGTGGAGGGCGCGGGTCCGGCCACGATCACGAACAACATCGTGCAGGGCTCCGCTCTCGGAGCCATCCGGGGCTACCGCTGGCTGGAACCGGCCACGGGCGAACTGAACGGCACCACACGCTTTGCCAATCTGACTGTCATGGGCAACCAGATCAGCGCATGAGACGGCGTGCGCTCATAAACGGCGCACCGGATTCCGGCCGGACCCTCCCGGGGCATTCCCCCGAAAAATTAAAGCGTAACATTAAAAAGAACGCACAAGATTCAGATCTAAAACAAGTATTTTAGCCACTCACGCGAAGGCGGTCTTCAAGGCCGACAGGAACGCGTCCGTTGGCCGGATCTTCCCGGCCTGGAAGCCGCGCCGGGTCAGGACCGGAGGATTGATGAGACTATCCAGCAGCTCCGCTTCGTCTTCATTCAGATCCAACAGCGCTTCCAGAATGGTCGCCATCATCACTTCGGCCGCCCGGGTGGCACCGTCATCGCATTTCAGGGCAACACCGAACCCAAGCTCCGGCAGGGAGGCACAGAAGACGCCCTCTGCCCCGGTCTTGACAAAGACCCGGCCCCGGAACGTTTCCATGACCTTGGAACAGAACCGGCCCGCGCCTGCGACCATGTAAGGCTCGTTGATGCAGGCATCATAGATCTGCCGGGCCGCATCGGCACGCAACGGCTCCAAACCAACCCCGGTGCCGAAGACGGCAAAGGCTTTGGCAAAGCTCTTAAGGGGCGAGGCATAGGTCGGGATCGAGCAGCCATCGGTGCCGCAAATATCCTCCTTCAGCGTGTCACCCGTCATCTGCTCCATCACCAGACGCACTTCCCGCTGGACCGGATGACCGGCCTCAACGTAGCCCTTGGTCGCAACCCCCAACGTTTTGGCCAGGCCCAGGAAGCCGGCATGTTTGCCGGAGCAATTGTTGTGCAGGCCGCACGGGGTTTGGTCGGCCAGGATCAGCTTGGCGGCATCTTCCATACGCTGCGGCCATTGAGGCCCGCATTCCAGGTCCTCTTCGCTCAAACCAGCCTTCAGAAGCATCACCCGCGCCGCGTTGGCGTGAACCTCCTCACCATTGTGGGAGGCACAGGCGAGCGACAATTCCGCATCTGTCAGATCAAGCGCCTCCGCAGCCCCCGAATCCACCAGCGGCAGGGCCTGAAGGGCCTTGATGGCGGAGCGGGGAAAGACCCGGGCCTCTGCATCGCCGACACCACAGACCAGTTTGCCGTCCGTATCAACAATCGCCAAACTGCCCCGGTGCCGGCTTTCACTCAGCACGCCACGGGTCACATCCACCAGAACCGGATTGGTCATGACGGTCTTCTTCCTTGTTTCAAATTCAAGTCCAAGGCGTACCCGTCCGTCAGCGCGCCCGGCCATCCGGTCAAACCGGCAGCAAACTCCCGCCCAACGCTATGCGGATTCGCTTCTCGCCGCAGTCAAAAAGGCTGACAGCCGCGCTATGGCCTCATCAATCACCCAGTCCTTCTTGCAGAAGCAGAACCGGATATAGCCGGTAGGCGCATCGGAGCCATAAAACGCAGAGACCGGCACCGCCGCCACGCCCGCCTCCCGCACCAGCCGTTCACAGGCTTCCACATCGGTGTCCCCAAGACCCAGACCGTCAATGGCGCAGGTCAAAAAATAGGTCGCCGCGCAGGGAAGCACCGTGAAACCCAGCCCCGTCAGTCCCTTCGCCATACGGTCCCGCTTGGCCATCAGGTCGCTGGACAGCCCGTCATAATAGTCGTCGCCCTTGTTCAGGCCGAAGGCAACCGCCTTTTGAAGATTGGGCGGTGTGGTGAAGGTCACCCACTGGTGCGCCTTGGCAATCGGGTCGATCAGATGGGCCGGACCGGTCACATAGCCGACCTTCCAGCCGGTCAGGGAAAAAGTCTTGCCCGCCGAGCCGATGCGCACCGTGCGCGAGCGCATCCCCTCAAGGCCCATCAGGGGGCGGTGCTCTGCGCCGTCAAAAACCAGATGCTCATAGACTTCGTCGCAAATCGCATAGGCATCATGGGTTTGGCAGAGACCCGCAATAAGCTGCAGCTCCGCTTCAGAAAACACCTTGGCGGTCGGATTCATGGGGTTGTTGATCAAAACCGCCTTGGTCCGCTCCGAAAAAGCTGCCCGCAGCGCATTTTCATCCAGCGACCAGTTTGGCGGCTTCACCCGCACCCGCACAGGAATGCCTCCGGCCCGGCGCACCAGCGGCAAATAACAATCATAAAGCGGCTCAATCAGAACAACCTCATCGCCGGGCGAAACCAGCGCCATTAGGCAATCGGCGAGCGCTTCTGTCGCCCCGGAGGTGACAAGCACCTCCGTGTGCGGGTCGATCTCCAGCCCGTAGAAACGCTTGTTGGCGGCGGCCACCGCTTCACGCAGCTCTGGCAGGCCGAGCATCGGAGGATACTGGTTGGGCCCGTCCTGCAGCGCCTGGGCTGCCAATGCGCGGATATCCTCCGGGCCGTCCACATCCGGAAAACCCTGCCCGAGATTGACTGCCTGATGGACAGCTGCAAGACGGGACATGGTCTCAAACACGGTGGTGTTGATGCCGGTGAACACCGGATTGGTAGGCTTCATGATGTCTCCGGACCTGTTTTGGCTGGTTCTAGCCCCCCAGGCTGCGCCCGTCGAGCCTTTTTGGCCCGCATCCCCTGCCCGGCCAGACGGCAGCCCTGGCAGCTCCCGGAATGCAGGCGTCCCGTTCCGCGGCACTGAGGTCCTGTCTTTGTCCCCAGAGAATTTTGGCTCCGTAGACTGCAGATCAAAAAACAGCACAAAATGCATTTGAAAGGAACGCACACAATATTCTTCCAGCTTTCCAGAAGGATATTGGCATTCGAATGACTTGACTCTCTGCAATCAGCTCGGACAAGAAGAGGTTTGACAGTCAACATGCCTGACTTACCTGCTCGGCTGCATGGCTGGTATTCCCACTTTTTCTTGCTGCGATGCAACAAATCAATTAGAACGCCCTCAATTGATTTAGATCAACCAATTTGCGTCCTCCCCTCTTGGGCAACGGCCGCATTTAAGAACCAAAAATCGGAGCCCATCTTGTCCGCACGCGCCCAGGCCGCAGAGCCTGCTTCCTCAACAAAGCTCGATGCCGCCCGCATCAAGACCGAGCTGCTGGCCGGCCTGACAGTTGCCCTGGCGCTTGTCCCGGAGGCTGTAGCCTTTGCCTTTGTCGCCGGGGTGAACCCGCTGGTCGGCCTTTACGCCGCCTTTTTCATCGGCCTGATCACCGCCTGCATCGGCGGCCGCCCGGGCATGATTTCCGGCGCCACCGGCGCGCTGGCCGTAGTGATGGTTTCTCTTGTGGCCCAGCATGGGGTTGAATATCTCTTCGCCACCGTCGTCCTCATGGGCATTCTTCAGATCGGCGTCGGCGTTCTGAAATGGGGCAAGTTCATCCGCATGGTGCCACACCCGGTCATGCTTGGCTTCGTCAATGGACTGGCCATCGTCATTTTTCTGGCCCAGCTTGGCCAGTTCAAAGTGCCTGATGGCAGCGGCAGCCTCACCTGGATGGGCGGCTCGGAGCTTTACCTGATGCTCGGCCTTGTGGCGCTGACCATGGCCGTGATCTGGTTCCTGCCCAAGATCACCACCGCGTTCCCGGCCCCGCTGGCAGGCATTCTTGTCGTGTCCGCCCTCGTGCTCGGCTTCAATCTGGACACCCGCTCCGTCGGGGATCTGGCGTCCATCGCGGGCGGATTGCCAACCTTCCACATTCCCATGGTGCCGCTGACCCTGGAAACGCTGGAAATCATCCTGCCCTATGCGGTGATCCTGGCCGCCATCGGCCTGATCGAATCCCTGTTGACGCTGAATCTGGTGGCTGACATGACCAACACCAAGGGGGGGGCCTCCAAGGAATGCGTCGCCCAGGGCACGGCCAACATCGTGACCGGCTTTTTCGGCGGCATGGGGGGCTGTGCCATGATCGGCCAGTCCATGATCAATGTGAAGTCCGGCGCCCGCACCCGCATTTCCGGCATTGCCGCGGCCCTGTTCCTGCTCTCCTTCATCGTCATCGCCTCGCCCTTGATCGAACAGATCCCGGTGGCGGCCCTTGTCGGTGTCATGTTCATGGTGGTGATCGGTACATTTGCTTGGACCAGCCTGAAAATCGTGCACAAGATCCCCCTGATCGACGCGCTGGTGATGGTGATCGTGACCTGTGTGACCGTTTATGCGGATCTGGCGGTGGCCGTGGTGGTTGGTGTCATCATCTCCGCGCTGGCCTATGCCTGGAACGCGGCGGCCCGCATCAGCGCCCGGATCGGCACCAGCAAGGAAGGCTGGAAAGTGTACCGCCTGTCCGGCCCGCTGTTTTTCGGCTCCACAACCGGCTTCACGGACCTGTTTGATCTGCAAAATGACCCGGAAGACGTGGTGGTCGACTTCATCGACAGCCGGGTGGTCGACCATTCCGGTCTGGAAGCCATCGACGCGCTCGCCTCCAAATATGAAGCCGCAGGCAAACGGCTGCATCTGCGCCACCTGTCTCCGGACTGCCAGAAGCTCCTGGACAAGGCCGGAAGTCTGGTCGAGGTCTCCGTTCTGGAAGATCCGGACTACGAGATTGCGGTCGACTACGGACACAAGTTCGACACGCCGGAAAAAGCCTCCTGACGCAGCTGTATCAAGGCACTTGAACAAAGACCCCGAACACGCAAAGTTTCGGGGTCTTTTTTGTCCGCCTGCTGGGGCCTGTCCCGTGATTCGACGCAACAAGCTTTTCATTACGCCCACCCTGGCCACAGTGATCGGAACCTTTGTGGTGCTCACCGCAGCATCAATCCTGATCATCCAGGCCTTTACCTCGCAAAGAGTGATCCGGGAACTGGGCGGCGGGCTTGTGGATTTGGGGATCGATTCCGCAGAAGCCGCCTTTGCCGAACAGCTTCAGGCCGTTCTGGAGACCGGCGACTACACCAAGGCAAGCTGGGCGGCCCGGGAACTGGCCTTCGAGGAACCCGGCCTCATGATCACCTATCTGTATGGAGCCCTAGCGCCCCAGGACCGGGTGTCCTTTCTGGTGCTCGTGAACGAGACCGGCCACGGCGTCGATGTCGACCGGGGGGACGCGGACGGAGATCTTTTGGGAGATGAACTGGATCTGGCAGAGGAATACGCAAGCCTCCTACCGCTCACAGAGAAAGCTGGCCGCCAGCAGCAGCCTTTCTGGAGCCCCCCGCTCTATATGCCGGAACGGGGGCACACCTATTTCGTCTATACCCAGCCACTCTACCGGGGCAGCACCTACAAGGGCAGTTTCATGGTCGGCATGTCACTGGAGCGGATCTCGGAAATCACCTGGCACATCTCCACCGACGACATCACTGTCTTCCTGATGGAAAAGGGCTCCCGCAACATTGTCGCCCACCCGCAACTTCACGAGAGCTTCGAGCATCTGAGCGCGGACAAGCCGCTTCTTCATGTCAGCCAGATCACCGACCTGTTTCTGGCCAACTATGACGAGATGAAGCGCATACCCAACAAGGCCTATGATCTGGACGATACGCTGGAGCTGCGCAGCGGCTATGACCGGACCGGCAGCCGCAGGTTCATCATTGTCAGCAACAACGACAAGCCCCTGCTTGGCCTCCCGGCCCGGCTGGGGGTGCATTTTCCCTCTGAATTCCTGGACCAGCCGATCCACCAGCTGCTGTTTGCCCTTGTGGTCGGGCTTTGCCTTCTCGTGCTCTCGCTGGGCGGAGCCGTGCTTCTGGCCCGCAGGATTGCAAGACCTGTGCAGCGGGCTTCAACGGCGGCAAAGGCAGTCGCCGGGTTGAATTTGGACGATGTGAAACCCCTTCCCGCCTCCGTCATCCGGGAACTGGACGACCTCGCCCAGGGCTTCAACGCAATGGTGGGCGGCCTGACCGCTTTCAACCGCTATGTGCCGCACACTCTGGTGCGCAAACTGTTGCGAGAAGGCCGGGCCGAGGCCCCGCCGGAAGAACGCACCGTTGCGGTGCTCTTTACCGACATTGCCGGGTTCACGCCGGCCAGTGAAGGCATGTCCGCCAGCGAGACTGCGGACTTCCTGAACCATCACCTCTCCCTTCTCGGGGCCGAAATCACGAAGCAGAACGGCACAATCGACAAATATATCGGCGACAGCGTCATGGCCTTCTGGGGCGCTCCGGAACGTCTTGACGATCCGGCCCTGCCAGCCGCCAGGGCTGCCCTCGGCATGGCCACCGCCATCCGCGCGGACAATCAGGCCAGACAGGCGCGCGGCGCGCCGCCCGTCCGCATCCGCATCGGGCTTCATATGGGACCGCTGGTAGTAGGTGATATCGGGGCGCCCGAACGGGTCAACTACACGGTGATCGGCGATACGGTGAATGCGGCCGCCCGGCTGGAAAGCCTGGGCAAGGAAATCGACGCAGCTGCCGATATCGTCATTCTGGCCTCAGAGCAGATTGCCAGATCCTTGGGACCGGAGATCGCACAGGAACCGATTGGCCCGCAGCATGTCAAGGGCAAGGCCGCGGCGATCAATGTGGTCCGCCTCCTGATCTAGCGCGGACCGCTCTCATCCGGCGGCAAATCCGTTTGATTGCGGCCTGCCCTAAGGGACGGAAGCACCTGTCCGGTCAGGCGGGCTGAAGCACCTCTTCCACCTGCGGGCGGGCAGAAACGCCCCCCTGATCCGGGCTTACAAAACTCTCTAGGGCCTGGACAAATCGGCCGAAGGTCCATTCCCCATCCGGCAAATCCTGAGAGCGGAATGCGTCGTTGGGCAGGCAGATCCCAAGCTCCCGTTCCACAGCCATGATCAGGCCGATGGCATCCAGATCATCCGCCCCCAAACGCCCCAATGGCGTATCCGGCGTGATCACCCATGTCGCAAGGTTAAGGTCCCGCGCAATAATACTTCTAATTTTCTCTGAAAATTCAGACATTTAATATCCACTACACTTTACTACGTATTCATTGTAAATACAGAAATCATCTAGCATCCCGCTTTGAAAAGCGCAATCCTGAGGGCTCTTCCGCCCGCCCAATCCCGCAAAGGAATGCGGCTATGGTTAAGGCGCTAAAGCCCTTTCCAGACGGATACGCCACCGAACCATATCAGGCGCAGACTTAGTTAATACAATTTATTCTAGAATCTTACGCATTCATCCGTAGTCAAACTGTTATGTCGTTCGCGTTGAAATCTTTGATGTGAGACAATGAAAAACAAATCCAATCAAATACGATTTGCTTTCCAGAACTTTGGACGCAACCCTTCACGTCCCTCGTTCAGGTTTTTTGGGACACTGCCCAGCGGGCGGGATCGTCAAATTCAAAGTCAATCCGCAGCCGGCCGCTTGTGTTCTCGATCTGAATGCGCACCCGTTTGAACCGGTGCCCGGACCGCTCCGCGATCTTCTCCTGAAATACATAGCGTCATTCCGGCAGTCCTCTTCCCACAGAATGTTCAGGGTAGTTTTCACTTCAAAACGGGGAACTTATCAAAAAAATTCCGTATAAAAGACAGGCACTTGGCAGTTATATTAAAATTTTACGTAGAGTAAAAAAATGAATTATGATAATTTGGAAGCGTGATTTTGATTGCGCGATTTATTTTCACTCTGAAATACAACCATTTTAATTCTATTCTAGATTTTACGGACGCGACAAATGACCCAAAAACTTAATATGAACCCCCACCACGGTGGTGCGGGACGCCATCCTACGCGCGCTTCTCTGGATACTTTGAGCGGCCATGACGATCCGGGCAAATTTGGACGGATGTTTCCCGGACTGCCCGCGCTCAACGTCGCAGATGAACCGCTGCAGGAACTGGCCCAGGCCATGGTCGACAATGACGAGCTGACCGGTGACAACGCCAACATTCCGGCAGGCTTTACCTATCTTGGCCAATTTATCGACCATGACATCACCCTGGATCTGACCTCTCTGGGCGAAAAGGCACGCGATCCACAGGCCACGCAGAATTTCCGCAGCCCAAGCCTTGATCTCGACAGCGTCTATGGCAGGGGCCCGGACGGCAGCCCGCATATGTATGCGCGCAATCAGGAGGGCGGGCGCAACAAGAAGCTGCTTTTGGGCCGCACCACGCCCGTTCCCGGACCTGGCACATCCGCTTCTTTGCGCAATGATTTGCCGCGCAACCAGGAAGGCCACGCGCTGATTGGCGATCACCGCAACGATGAAAATCTGCTTGTGGCCCAGACCCATTTGAGTTTCCTGAAATTCCACAATGCGGTCATCGACATGCTCTCCGATGACGGGGTCGCCGAGGAAGACCAGTTCGACGAGGCCCGGCGGCTAGTGACCTGGCACTATCAATGGATCGTCCTGCACGACTTTCTGGGCCGCCTGACCATGCCTGGCATTGTCGACAAGATCCTGCATGACGGCCGCAAGTTCTACCGGTTCAAGAAACTGCCCTATATGCCGGTGGAATTTTCCGGCGCCGCTTACCGCTTAGGCCATTCCATGGTCCGGCAGGTTTACGATCACAACCGGATATTCACGGACACTAGCTTTCATCTCCTGTTCGGTTTCACCGGCCTGTCCGGCCAGATCGTCGGGGAGCTCGCGCCGCAGCCGCCAACCGGTCCGCTGCCCATTGCCAGCCTGCCGAGCAACTGGATCATCGACTGGCGCCGCTTCCATGAGGTGGATGCGGCTCATCCGCCGCAAGCCTCCCGCAAACTGGATGCGTTCCTGGCCAGGGAACTGCACCAGCTGCCGGGAAATGGCGGCAACCTGGCCTTTCGCAACCTCAAGCGCGGGGTCAATCTGGGCCTCCCCTCCGGCCAGATGATCGCGACGGCCATGGGCATTGCCGATCCGATGACGTCAGAGGAGATTGCCAGCGGTCCGGATGGCGCAGCCGCAAGGAAATTCGACCTGCATACCCAAACCCCGCTCTGGTATTACGTGCTCAAGGAAGCGGCCGTCAAAGGAGGCGGCGAACGGCTCGGCCCGGTCGGCTCGACCCTCATTTCCGAAGTTCTGGTCGGGCTGGTTCACGGGGACCATCAGTCCTATCTGTGGCAACGCGGGCCCAACTGGCGCCCAACCCTGCCCTCCCAAAAGCCCGGTGACTTTACCATGGCCGACATGCTCCGGTTCATGGGTGACATCAACCCAATCGGCGACTGACGCCGCCTGGCCTTGCGCCACATACCGCCGCAGCCCCGTCTGCGGCGGTGAGAGCGCATCGCGTTTCATTGAATTCAGACTTTTTCAGATTTCGCGTTCGAGGCACAGCCGAGAGACAGGGAAATCAGAACCCGTTTAAACGCGATTTGCCTATAGACATTTGCCGGACAAGCCTGCTGTCTCCGCTCAAAACGGACCTGCGGCCTGCCCCTTGCACCTATTCGCCTTCAGCCGGCCCGGACCAGTTGCATCCAGCCGGCGGCGCAATCGGCTCCACCAGCTCGAACCCTTCGGGCGCAACACCTTGGCGCTCCCTATGAGCCCTTCCGTTCCAGAACGTGCGATTGTCTTTCAGGGGCGAACTTTCCAGCCAGCCCCGCCAGCGGGCCCAATAGTCCCGGTCGGACAGAACCTCTCCGGCACTGGCCCATTGGCAGGGCCGCGCCACCCCATCCGGCAAGATCACGGACCCGTCCCCAAAGCTGTTTCTAAAGTCCAGGTTCTTCGTGCCGCTGAAATCCGCATAGCGCAGCGCGGAACCGGGAAAACGGACATTTGAAATCCGGGTGCCGTAAAAGGACAATGGTGCCTCAGCTGTTCCGGCCAGCCGCGTCGCTTTAAACTCGACATCAGACAGACGCGCTTGCAGCCAGCGGGTTTCTGCCAGAGTCGATAGAAAAAAACCAACCTCTTCAAGATGCGCCCCGTCGAAGCGCGCGGCGGTGAAGTCGTCTTGCAAGAGGGAGATATCAAAAAGGTGTGCGCCGGAAAAGTCGGCCTGTTTCAAATGCGCTTCAGCTATGTAGGAGTCCCGCCATGTCACCTGTCGGAAGTTGCCTTCGGACAGCTGGCCGCCATTTATCGACACATCCTCAAGTTCCGCCTTTTGAAACTGAACGCCCCTCATATATGATCCAAAGATCGTGACTCCGGTCATCCGCGCCTCGCTGAAGTCAGCAAGATCCGCTCTCATGCTGGTTATGCGCGTGTCGTCGATCCGCACCCGCCGCAAACTGGCGCCCTGAACTTTCGAATCGCTCAAAAATGCGCGGGACAGATCCGCATCATCAAGGGAGCTGAACCGCAATTTTGCGGCTCCCAAATTGGCCTGCCTGAAGTCCGCCCCGCGCATGTCCGCCCTGTCGAAACGCGCATGCACAAAGTGACCGCCCATCAGGTGTGCGTTGCGCAAGGAGGCTCCGGAAAAGTCCGTTACCCTCTTGGGCCTGTCCAAAAAATACGTTCCTGCAGAGACCAGAATGAGACTGGCGCCATCCAGATGCGCCCGCCGCAGGTCCCGCTCCGTCAAGCGCGGGCGGCCAAAAGCGGCGATCTGCTGGCGCTGAAGGTCCCGCCATTCCGTGTACTTCAGTTTGCCCTCATTGACATCGCTGAAGGGAATCTGGGTCGTTTCACACTTGGAAAGGTTCGCGCACCACATGTCCAGAAAAAGGCCGGCCACCGTTTCAGACGGCAGGGGCCCGTCCGGAACTCTGGTAAAGGTGGCACCATCCAGCTTTGCCCTGGCGGGCCGGATCAGGTCCCAGAACGCGGAGACCTGGTCCCACCCGGCTTGAGAGCCCATAGCCACCTCCTCCGTCGCCGCCCCGTCCTCGATCCTCGCCTGAAAGAGATCGTATTCGGTCTTGAGAAGGGAGAGCCCGGCCACCGCAGCCAGAAGGCAGATAGAAAATGCTCTTGAGACTGGCGGCAAGACCTGCCCGGGCAGTTCCCCGTCCCGGTCCGGTGCGTACAGCACCTTCTGGGCAGCGGCACAGGCCAGAACAAAACACACCCCCTGAAGCAGGGTCAGCCACACTTCATGCGCTGGCAGGGACCGCCACCAAAACGCCGCCAGAACCAGAGGCCCAGCGCCCAGGGCCACAGCCTTGAAAGCGCCCTTACAGTCTGCCAGTCTTGGCACCACCCCCGCATAGGACACAAGAACAGCCAGCGGCGCCAGCGCAAAGAAAAGGAAAACCATGACTTCGACAGAGAAGAGCGGCAAGCGGAAGGACGATCCAAAGACAAAAAACGACGCATCGCTCACTCCGGCAAGCGCAAAGCAGCTTCCTGCCAGGATGAGCCCATGCAGCGCCGCCAGCACTGGAAAGAGACGCTTGTGGCGGAAGAAAGGCCTACTTATGAACATAAAGTCTTCCCATTCCCAGACCTTGCAGCTCCTCAAAACCTAGGCCGCAAACGCTCCCGCATCGCCTTCAGATTTGCCGAAGTCACCGCCCAGCGTTTCGGGTCCTCAAACTCGAAGTCAATCCGGATCTGTCCGGGCTCTTCCCCCATCTGCAGAAGCAGCTGGCAAAAGCTCTGGCCGAGAGTCTCCACCATGTTGGTACTCAATTTGCGGACTTTGCCAGACAGCAGTTTCGGGTTTTCGGACAGGCGCGCAGAAAACGCCTGGACAGTGCCGTCCTTGTAAAGAAATCCGGAATTGGCAAGGCTCCCGCCGTCGATATCAAAGACGAGCGCCAGGCTCTCCCACCCGTCCAGTTTCCTGTCGGCACAGATGCGCACCGCCTCTGCAATCGTGGTAACAAGATCATCGCCGGAGCCGTGCTGTATGCTTTTTTCAGGGCGGCTGCCTCCGCCAGGGCCGGGGCGCTCCCCAAAGCCTGTGCCGGTTTCAGTGTTTGCGCCAGCAGGGGAGCCTGCGTCTGCGCCATGGCCAGCGTCAGGTCCAGCATCAAGGCCAATGTCTCCGTCAGTCACATTCCCAGTCTCGTCACCAGTCCCGTTTCTGGCGTCAGCGTCGGCCTCCTGCAGGCTCCGGGCCCCGACGTCTGCCCGCGTTCCGCGTTTCTTTGAAAAGGGCAATCTGAAAGCCATATGACTGTGTCCTCGGTCAGAATTGAAAAGAAATACCGCACCTGTCTTTGGACAGAGGCCCCCGGTCCACATCCACGGAGCCGATCCATGGAGCGCATCACAGCGGGCTGGAACCGCGGCGCTTCCGTCAAAAGACAGGCCTCAGCGTTTCGCGCATTTTCCGCAAGTTGCGTGGATTGATGGACCACCTGTCCCGATCATCAAACTCGAAATCAATGCGGATCCGCTTGGAGCTCCGCTCCATCTGGATCAGAAGCTGCAGGAAAGTATTGCTGGTCGCAGTGGTCAAAAACTCTCTGAATTCGACAACCTTGTTATCCAGCCACAGAGGAGCTTCGGACAATTCAGCTGAGAATGCCGCAATCATTTCGCCGTGATAGAGATATCCTTGGTTGCTCAAAAAGCCATCTCCGACGGTGTAAACTTGGGCCAGACTGTCCCAGCTCTCCAGTCCCCGCTCAGTGCATTTGCGGTCGGCACAGATGAACAGCGCCTCGCCGATGGCGTTGACATACGCATCTCCTGGCTCAAGCTCCGGCTTTGCTGAGGCCCCCTTGTCTGCACCCGGCTCCATAGCGCCAGGTCGCGTGCCGCCACCAGACGCCTTGCGGTTCCTGAAAAACGGAAATTTGAATGGAATTCCTGAACCTCCCCTGAAAGACAATTGACAGTTTGAGGCCATCCCCCTCCAGGGGACCGGCCGCTCACTCAAGTTCGCGGCCGCCGACATAGGTCTTGCCCAGATACCGGTAGATCAGGCGCGGCGCGATGGGCTTGCCCTCCAGGGCGGTGAAGCGGATGAGGCCATTCTGGACGGTGTAGGTTCCTGCATTGGCGCTCTTGCCGCCACCTGCAAACCCTCCGCCGCCGGCAAACGCCCCGCTGGTGCTGAGGGCCGTATTGGAGGTGTAGCTGCCGTTTTCAAACAACCGGATGGCCGAAGAGGCAGCCGTGGCGCCGGAGACACCGGAACCGGGGGTAAATCCGCCGAACATCATGCTGGAGGCAACCCCCGCAACCTTGCTGCCATCGGGCAGCACCTCGGCCTTGATCATATCCCGCTTGCCGAGCTTCCAGCCACCACCGGACAAGGGTGTCATCTCCTCGGTTCGCCCGCTCGCATAGGTCAACAGGACAGTGCGCCCGCGCTCCTCATAAACACCAAAACGCGTCACCCCCTGCGCCAGCAGCCGGTCCGGGTCCAGCGGTGCCAGTCCCGCTGGCGGCGTGCCGTCGAAAAAATGGCCATCCTGCCAGAACACCAGCGTCTTGTATTTGGGGACCAGGGTCCCGGTGCCCCCTGCCCCAACACCAACTCCCATGTAATAGCCACGGAAGACACCGGAGAGCGATCCGGAGCGCGCGTCCGCCAGCAAGGACGCAGCGCCCTCGCTGACAAATTGAAGGCTCCGCGTGAAAGGCTCGAAATAGCGCGTGGCCTTGTCGGCAGAGCCCGGCCCGGACCAGGTGACCCGGAAGGCGGCAAACTCATAGCGTTGCCGCAGCTCGACCGCGACGCCCACATAAATCTTCCGTCCGACGCTCCAGGCCGCCAGAAGCCCCGGGAACCCGGCGGTTTTCTCCGGTTTCGGCCCCACCTTGATCTCAAGCTCTGCCCGGTCTTCTTCGCTCAGCATTCCGGAAATCTTTTGCCGGAAAAAGGCTTCGAGACTGCCTTCTTTTGCCTGTCCGACACCAAGGTAAATCCGGCAGCTCCTGCAGTCCTTCAGCCGCGCCCGTGGCAGCAGAACCTTGGTGCCTCGCTCAACTTTGCCCCCAGTCCAATTCTCCGGCATTTCATAAAGAACATTGCCGAACTGAAGCCGTTCCGCCTGGACGGGCAGGGAAAAACACAGGAAAAAAAGACAATACAAAATCGGTTTCATATTTCGATCCGAATGTGACACGGGACATTCGGCATCGATTGCGGAAAAGCGAGGCTAATTTGTGCCGATTGAAATTTTTGACAATCAACTTTTCTCGAGCAGACGGTCCGACACACCCGCCTGAAGCCCCCCTGACGGTGTTACCGGTATGATTCGGAGCGCACGGCGCGATCAAAGACCATAGATTTCAAACGGTTAAATGGAATTTTGAGTTTCCAGATAAAGTCAGAGTATTCCGGAAATAACAAACCCACCGCCAGCAGAGCCAGCAGTGGGAAACCAGTCCATTCGCAATCAGATACACCCGGAACCATCCAGGTCCGGAGGACACTTTGAGGATGCTGTACCCTACCGCACCAGTATATTGCGGAATTGCCACGGGTCTTTCTTGTCCAGATCTTCCTTGAAGAAGCCCGGACGGCCGTCCAGAGGTGTCCAGCCGGTGTAATAGCCTTTCACCGGCCCAAGATACGGCATCTGGATTTCAAGGCAGCGCTTGTAATCCATCTCGTCGGTCTCAACGATCCCGGCCTCCGGGTTCTCCAGCGCCCAGACCATTCCGGCCAGAACCGCAGAGGTCACCTGAAGACCGGTCGCGTTCTGGCAAGGCGCCAGTTTGCGGGCGTCTTCCACCGACAGCTGCGACCCATACCAGTAGGCATTTTTCTTGTGGCCGTAGAGCAGAACCCCCAGCTCATCAATCCCGTCACGGATCTCCGCCTCGTCCAGCACATGCAGCGTATCCTGAACTTTTCCGGCGGCCCCGAACAACTCATCCAGAGACAGAACCGCATCATCGGAGGGGTGATAGGCATAGTGGCAGGTTGGCCGGTAAGTAACCTTCTTGCCGTCTTCGAGCGTGAAATAGTCGGCAATGGAGATGGCCTCGTTATGGGTCACCAGAAAGCCGAACTGGGGCCCCGGGGTCGGACACCAAGTCCGCACGCGCGTGGCGGCCCCGGCCTGTTCCAGATAGATCGCCGCGTTGCAGCCCTTCTTGTGGCTCTTGGCGTTGGCCGGTTTCCATTTTTCATGGGTGCCCCAGCCAAGTTC
This sequence comes from Roseibium sp. AWQ4_290, assembly GCF_056160985.1. NCBI lineage: Bacteria > Pseudomonadati > Pseudomonadota > Alphaproteobacteria > Hyphomicrobiales > Stappiaceae > Roseibium > Roseibium sp. AWQ4_290. The sequence continues at coordinate 92,864 of NZ_JBSWYG010000007.1, read as the reverse complement.
CGCCGGCTGGAAGCCTTCCGACAGGAACCCTTCCACAGACCAGGTGTTGCGGAAGACGTTGGCCGGTTTGGGGTCCTTTGCCCGCTGGGTGTCGCGCTCGGCAATGTGAATGCCCTTGACGCCGGTCTTCTTCATCAGCTTGGCCCAGCCCTTGCGGTCAGACGGCTCCTTGAATGTCACGCCGGTTTCTGTGGCCACATCCACCAGCGCCTTTTTGACAAACCAGGACACCATGCCCGGATTGGCCCCGCAGCAAGAGACTGCCGTCGTGCCGCCGGGCTTCTTTTTCTTCTCCTTGCGCACCGCTTCACGCAGGGCGTAGTTGGTCCGCTCCGCCGCCGAGGCCTTACCGTCGAAATAAAAGCCCGGCCAGGGTTCCACCACCGTGTCGATGTAAAGAACGCCAAGTTTGCGGCACAGTTTCATCAGGTCGAGAGAGGACGTGTCCACGGACAGATTGACCACAAAGCCCTGCCCCTCCCCTTCGCTCAAAAGCGGGGTCAGGATATCCTTGTAATTGTCCGGAGTGAGCGCAGCTTTTTCAAATTTATAGCCTTTGCCGGTCACCAGTTCGGCGTCCGTGGCCACCGGATCAATCACCGTGACCCGGGTCTTGTCGAACTTGAAATGGCGTTCGATCAGCGGCAGCGTCCCCTTGCCGATGGAGCCAAAGCCGATCATCACGATCGGACCGGTGATCGTGCCGTGGACCGGATAGGCGGGCTTTTTGGCTGCAGGTCTGGCAGCAGAGGGTTTGGCAGAAGAGGGTTTGGCAGCGGCCGACTTGGCGGTTGCAGGCTTGGCGGGGGCAGGCTTCGCAGCAGCCGGTTTCTTCGCCGCAGCAGATTTGGAAGCAGCAGGTTTGGAAGCAGCCGGTTTTGCCACCGCAGGCTTGACTGAGGCTTTGGCCCTGGCTGGCTTTGCCACAGATGGCTTGGCTGCGGCCGGTTTCGGAGCAGAGGCCTTGGGCGCTGCAGATTTGGGCGCTGCCGCCTTTGTAGCAGACGGCTTGGGGGCAGCAGGTTTGGCCGCCTGTGGTTTGGTGGCCGCCGGCTTCGCGGATGCGGGCTTTGCGGCAGCCGGTTTTGCCGTAGCTTTCGCCGAAACCGGTTTGGCGGCTGGCGGTTTGGCAGCCGCCGTCTTCGTTGCTGCAGATTTCGCCGCTGCAGATTTCGCCGCTGCCGGTTTGGCTGCCGCAGGTTTCCGTTTTGCAGGCGCTTTTGGGGCCGGTTTTTTCGGCGTGCCGCCGTTGCTGCCGTCGGTCATCTTGTCGTCTCCGGTCTCTGCGCCGCCCTTCAAACGCCAAGGGTCCGGCAGGTCTTGTTCTCTTGCACAGAGGCGCACTTGTTGCGCCTTTCGCTAGAAGTGACCGGTTTTCCGACAGATTTCAAGCCCTGCTGCCTTTTTTTTACGGCACCGGGGTCTCCGGCGCCGCAACGCGGCTTTTTGCCGAGCTCAACGGATAGCATTCGATCAGATCACGAAGGATTCCAGCGGGGCGAATCCGTTGAAGCCGACAGACGAATAGGTCGTTGTATAGGCGCCGCAGGCTTCGATCAGCACCTTGTCGCCAATCGCCAGACTAACCGGCAACTCGTAAGGCGTCTTTTCGTAGAGCACATCAACACTGTCGCAGGTTGGGCCCGCCAGCACACAGGGCGCAGTACGATCCCCATCCCGGGGGGTGCGGATCGGATAGCGGATGGCCTCGTCCATGGTCTCGGCCAGACCGTGGAACTTGCCGATATCCAGATAGACCCAGCGGGTTTCTTCTCCCGTGGATTTTCTGGAGATCAGCACCACTTCGGCTTCAATCATGCCCGCATTGCCGACCATGCCCCGGCCCGGCTCTATGATGGTCGCAGGCAGCCGGTTGCCGAAATGACGGCACAGGGCCTGGAAGATTGCCTCACCATAGGTGGGCACGCCTGGCACGTCTTTCAGGTAGCGGGCGGGAAACCCGCCCCCCATATTGACCATTTTCAACGTGACGCCGCGTCGCGCGGTTTCTTGAAAGACCCCTGCCGCCATGGCGAGAGCGTGATCCCATGCGTCGAGGTTGGCTTGCTGGGAGCCGACGTGGAAGGACACCCCGTGAGCTGCAAGGCCGAGACGGTGGGCGTGTTCCAGGACGTCGGATGCCATGTCCGCATCGCAGCCGAATTTGCGCGATAGCGGCCATTCGGCCCCCGCACCGTCACACAGGACCCGGCAGAAGACACCTGCTCCAGGCGCCGCGCGGGCGATCTTTTCCACTTCTTCAATGCAGTCGACTGCAAAGAGCCGGACGCCATAGTCAAAGGCACGCGCAATGTCTTTTTCCTTCTTGATCGTATTGCCATAGGAAATCCGGCTTGCAGCCGCGCCGGTTGCCAGAACCAGTTCGATTTCACCCACGGAGGCACAGTCGAACGAGGATCCCAGCCGCTCCAGCAGCGCCAGGATTTCCGGGGCCGGGTTGGCCTTGACCGCGTAATAGACGGATGTGTCAGGCAGGGATTTGGCAAAGGCCTGAAAGTTCTCGCGCACAATGTCGAGATCGACCACCACGCAGGGGCCGTCCCCCTCCCGCTGGCGCAGAAAATCACGGATACGTTCACTCATGGGGAAGCCCCCTCTCACATCTGGCCACAGCCACGCGGCTATCGGCTGTCTGGCCGGCGCGCTGCAGGTCTCGTCGCAGGGTGCTGCGCAACGCACCGGGCCTCCCCCGGGATGGAACCGGAAGCCGGGTTGCGCGCAGCGACGGTTGGGCGACAGGGTCTTCATTACAGACCGTTGCGCTTTCCCGCGTCGGGAATGCCGTTGATTGGATCGGAGGAACCGAGCCGCACGTCGGGCAAGGAAGTAACAAGTGCCTCTTCAGTGACGCCGGAGATTGGAACCCCCGGCAGAGACCAAAAAAGCCCTCTTACGTCGTTGCTTTCAGCTGTACGGATCTGCTGCCCGCCCCTTGGCGGTTTGTTCTGGCAACAGCCCCTTAAGACATGTTTCTCAAAAACACCCCATGAACAGCCACGGGCACGTGCGAATTTGGGCACTCGCTATATGCGCCCCTTCGCACCGGGACGCAAGTCAAAAAAACGTCCCCCGGGCTTTTTCAAGAACCGTTGCAAGGGCCCTCGGCACGACTGGCTTGAAACAGCTGCGTTAAAAGCCGACACTGCCCGGGAAAGAAAACGTGGCGCCCAGCTACCTCTGGGGCCGGAAAGCGTTCAAGATCCGGGAGGACCCCATGGCAGCTCTCAACCCGCCTGTCTGCGACTTCGGCTGGCAGGCGCCTCAATTCGCCCTGCCCGGAACCGATGGCGGGCACCACACCTTGACGGAACTGGCCGGGGAAAACGGTACATTGGTGATGTTCATCTGCAACCATTGCCCGTTTGTGCTGGCCATTCTCGACAAGATCATCCGAGATGCCCAGGACCTGAAACCCCTTGGGATCGGTGTCGCGGCCATCTGCTCAAATGATGCAGAGGCCTATCCGGCCGACGGCTTTGACAACATGCGGGACATGGCCGAGCGCCATGCTTTTCCGTTCCGCTATCTGCACGATGCGGATCAGAGCGTTGCCAGAAGCTACGGCGCGGTCTGCACGCCGGATTTCTTCGGTTTCAATTCTGCACTTGGCCTGCAATACCGGGGCCGCCTGGATGCCACCCGCATGAACGCCTCTTCACAGAACCTGCGCCGGGACCTTTATGAGGCCATGGCGCAGATTGCCGAAAGTGGACGGGGGCCAGACGAGCAGATCCCGTCCATCGGCTGTTCCATAAAGTGGCGTTAAAGGCAGGTGGCGCTAACGGCCATCCGGGCCGAAAGAGGCAAGAGAAAGCTCCACGCCAAATGCTGTGTCAGTCCAGTTTGTCCAGGAGAGGACGCAAGGCCGGATGGATCTGTGGGCTGTCCTCGCGGATAAAGCGCAGCAAAGCCTTTTCATTTTCGTGTAAGACGCCGTCGCGGCCAATTCGTTCCACAAGCCAGGAGGCCTCGTCTTCGGTTACAACCTCATTTGCGGCAATCTCGGCTGCCATCGCGGCGCCCCGAGCAGCAGATGGGTCCGTGTCCTGCGCATGAGCCTCCCAGACCCCGCGGGCACCGCCACTGAACATGCTGCGGAAAAATCCGCCAAGACCACCTTCAAAGCCGCCGGGTTTGTCCAGCCAATCCTCCCGGGCCAAGGCAACTTCGCGCGCAGGCGGGGTGAACCCGGACAGCGCCATCATGTGATTGGCAACCGCCTTGGTGAACAGCTCCGACCAGGCCGGAGCATTTTCGGCCTCAATGGTCGCATCGTTCAAGTCAAAAAGAATGTCTGCCTCTGCCCGTGACACGGCCAGTCCGCCGCCCCCCGCCCCGGCATAAAGCACCCGGCGCAGCAGCTCAACTTCACCATCAGAAATAACACCCGGCTTGAGGTCGGACCCGGCACGGGTGGCGCCCTTGCCCGACAGGACCGACTGGGCCACGGTTTTCAGGGCAAACTGTTCCAGTCGTTCCGGCGCTTGCCGCGCCTTTTCCAGAACATGCAGTACAGCATCCAGTTCCGAACGGACACAGACATGACCGTCTGCCGTGATCTGGCCGATCAGCCACTGCGCATTCTCCTCGGAGACATAGCCTTCCGGCCGCGCCTGATTGACCAGAATATCGGCAATGGCTTCAGGAAAAAGCTCGTACCAGGCCGGAGCATAGGCAAGCCCGGCCGTGTTCAGGCGAAAGAGCGCCGCCCCTTCTTCGAGCGAGACAACCATGTCGCCGTAGATATAGCGGCGAAGCATGATCACATCGTCTTCCCCCACATGCCCGTCGGCAAGTTTCGCTGCGACAAATGCGTTCAGATCCGGCTTGGTCATCCATTCCCCCTGATGACGGGTCCCGTTTGGTCGTTCCGGCGGGCCTTGTAACGGGAAATCCTTGAAATTCCCGTAACGGAACGGTTTGCGGACACACAAAGCCACGGCCCGGGGTCCCCCGGGCCGTGGCAAAACTGTCTCTCAGGTGACCTGGCTCAGCCGCGCTGTTTCCAAGGCGCACCGTCTTTCGGGCCCCCTTTCGGGCCCCCCTTCCGGCCGCCTTTGAAATCGGCCTTGGTGATGACACCGTCGCCGTTCCGGTCGGCCCGTTCCATCATGCGCTCAAGCTGCCGGCCGGCTTCCTCTTCCGTCAGCCCCAGGCTGCCATCGGCATCTGCCCGCTGAAACATATGCACAATGCGCTGATTGTTGAGTTCCAGCCACAGCGGCCCGAAAGTCTCCAGCGTGAAGGAGCCGCTGCCATCGGTGTCCGCAAGGGCAAACAAGTCCGCCCGGCGGGCATCAAATTCCTCCCGCGAGACAGAGCCGGTGCCGTCCGTGTCGAAGAGGGCCATAAACATGCGTGCCGGTCCACCCCGGCCCATCCGCTTTCCTGCCTCCGCCCGGCGCTCGGGTTTGCCCGCCTTTGCAGGCTGGTCCGGCTTGCCGTCCCGGGCGGCGGCTGCCTCCGCACCGCGCGGCCCGCGCACCCGTTCCACGGCGCCATTGCCATCCTTGTCCAGCCGGCTGAATATCCGGTTCGCAACCTTGTCGGCCTCGGCCTGGGTCACGGAGCCATCGCCATCCCGGTCCAGAAACTGGAAGGCCCGAACCATACGGTCGCGCGAGCGCTCCAGGAACTGCGCCTTGAATTCTTCCAGGCTGATCTCGCCGTTGCCATCCGTGTCGGCACTGGCAAAGTCCCGGGTCTTGATCTCAAGGATCTCTTCCTTTGTGATAACGCCATCCTGATCGGCGTCGAAACGCTCAAACAGGCGCTCGGCGCGCGCACCACGTCCCGGGCCGCGTTTTCCGCGCCAGTCCCCCATATGAGCAAATGCCGGTGCAAACGCCGGTTCCATCTGCCCGCCCCCGTCCCTGGCTGCAGGCGCGCCCTGGGCCATGGCGGGAAGACCGGCGGTCAGCGCCGTGCCTGCGACACTGGCAGCCAAAGCAGCAATTGCAAACGTCTTGAACGGTTTCATTCCAACAACTCCTCGGTTTGTCTATGCGCTGAAGGTAGGTGGCAATTGTCGCAGGAATACCCGCCAAAAGGATGGGAAGTGTCCCCAACTGTCCCGCTGGGCGCCAACGATACATTTCGATACAAGTTCCCGGCGCAAACGGCTGCTGGAGCGCTTATTCTTGTTGCGGAAACAACGGCCTCGCCTCTGTGCTCGTCACAGCCGGACAGCAGACGCGCAGACCGGATGAAGACGCCCCGTCAAGGGCACGCCGACTGGAGAAGCTTGTGAGCGAACCGAGCCCGCATATTCTTGTGGTGGATGACCACCGCGATATCCGCGAAACCCTGGCCCGTTATCTGATCAAGAACGGCCTGCGCGCGACAACGGCCGAAAACGCCGCCCATGCACGCAAGACCCTGAAGGCGGCCGCCATTGATCTGGTCGTACTCGACATCATGATGCCGGGGGAAGATGGCCTGTCCCTATGCCGGCATCTGGTGGAAACCGGATCCCTTCCCGTCATTCTGCTCACCGCCATGGCCGATGACACGGACCGGGTGATCGGGCTGGAGATCGGGGCGGATGACTATGTCACCAAGCCGTTCAACCCCCGCGAATTGCTCGCCCGGATCCGCGCCGTCCTGCGGCGCACCTCGCTGGCACCCAAGGAACGCGATCCGATCGACCAGGATAATCTGTGTTTCGACGGTTGGTCGCTGAATGTCTCCCGGCGCGAACTTGCCGATCCACAAGGGGCCGAGGTGCCCTTGTCCAGTGGCGAATTCCAGCTGCTCTGCGCCTTCTTGAAACGCCCAAAAATGGTCCTGAACCGGGACCAGCTCATGGACCTGACAACGGGCCGGACCCCGGCGGTCTTTGACAGGTCCATCGACAATCAGGTCTCCCGCCTGCGCCGCAAGATCGAGACCGATCCGAAAGACCCCAAACTGATCAAGACCGTCTGGGGCGGCGGCTATATGTTCACAGCCGACGTGAAAGACACCAGCGCATGACACAGGCAGAGCTTGCCCCCGCCCCCGGGAACGAATTGTTCGGCAGCCTGTGGCCGCGTTCTCTCGCCTCCCAGCTGAGCATCCTGCTGGTGACCGCGATTTTTGCGGCCCAGGCCTTCAACATCTGGATTTTTCACGACGAGCGCCGGATTGCCCTGGTGGCGGCAGCGCGGGACAATATCCTGGCCCGGGCGGCCTCAATTGCAGAATTGCTGGGGGAAACACCGCCCGGCCTTCAAAACAGGATCCTGGACGCCAGCAGCAGCCGGTTTGCCGCCTTCTGGCTGGGAGACACGCCGCTGGCACAGAAAGCCGGGCAGTCGCGGATCGAAGTCCGGCTTCAGGACCTCATCACAGAGCGGCTCACCCATGGACAGGCGGTTCATATCAATATCCTGTCGGATGAAAAACGCGGGCCGAACCAAACAGCGCCCCGTGCCGAAGCCCCGCCAAGCTGGCGCTCCGTGCTGCGCAGCGAGCGGTCGAGCAACCTGCGCCGGATCATGAACAAGCCGGAAGACCTGTCCTTGTCTATCCGCATGCAGGACGGCCGCTGGCTGAATGTGGCCACCAGCTACCGTCCGCCCAAGGGCGCCTTCCGTTCGCTGCTTGTGCAACTGGGCGTGACTTGTCTGGTCACGGTGCTGATCATTGTTCTGGCTGTACGGCGGGTAACCCGGCCCCTGAAGGAGCTGGCGGTGTCGGCTGAAAAACTCGGCCGCGGCGAAGAACAGGCGCCGCTGACCCCGAGCGGTCCAGCTGAGATCCGGGCCCTAACGTCTTCCTTCAATGACATGCAGGACCGGCTGACACGGTTCGTGAAGGACCGCACGCGCATGCTGGCGGCGATCAGCCATGACCTTCGCACCCCGATCACCTCCCTGCGCATCCGGGCGGAATTCATCGAGGATGAGGAAAACCGCGACAAGATCATCGAAACGCTCGAGGAAATGGCGGCCATGACCGAGGCAACCTTGCGGTTTGCCAAAGACGAAGCCCACGCGGAAACCGCCGAGGACACGGACCTCGCAGCCATATTGGAGCGTCTGGGTGCGGAGTTTGCCGATCTTGGAGAAGAGTGCGGTATTGCCACCGGCCCGGATCTCACCCTCTCCTGCCGTCCCATGGCACTGAAACGCGCCCTGCGCAACCTGATCGAAAACGGACTCCGCTATGGCCACCGCGTCCAGGTGGAGGGCACCAGAACGGCGGATGACATTCTGATCCGGGTGCTGGATGAAGGCCCCGGCATTCCGCAAGACCGGCTGAAGGATGTGTTTGAGCCCTTTGTGCGGCTGGATGATTCCCGCAATGAAGAAACCGGAGGCATCGGCCTGGGCCTTGCCATCACACGCTCGATCATCCACGCCCATGGCGGCACAATCACCCTGGCCAACCGGCCAGAGGGCGGACTGGTGGCAGAGGTCAAAGTGCCAGTCCGCTGAAATCAGGGGCGATCAACCGGCCTTGGCATAGGTCGCGTCGTCAACCGCTTCCAGCCAGTCGGCCACCGATCCGTCCGCTTCCTCCTGCATGGCAAGATGCTCCATGGAGGTGGTGGGACCCGCCCCGTGCCAATGTTTTGCTCCCGGAGGGATCCAGATCACATCGCCGGGCAGGATCGGGAGCTTGTCCTGGCCCCAGAGCTGTACAAACCCGGCCCCTTGCAGAACCTGCAGCGTTTGGCCCAGCGGATGGGTGTGCCAATGGGTGCGTGCGCCGGGCTCAAAGGTCACCCGCAAGGCCCTGAGCCTTGCGGGCACTGGCGCTTCGATCACCGGGTCCTGCCAGACTGTGCCGGTGAAATACTCCGGATTGGCCCGCCGGCTAGGCCGGGACCCTGCCTTGTAAACGGTCAGAAAGCTCATGGGATCTCCTTGCCGGTTCATCTTTGGCACACACCGGCTGTTGTTGTCCGGCGTCCCGGTCAGTTGATCAGAACACGGCCCGCACTGGCAAGGTAAATTCCGGCAAGGGTTCAGCCCCTGCCTCCGCAATTGTCCGCTGCCGCTCAGACAAGCCTCACAGCCGCGCCCGCTTGCGAACATGCGTTATCCGTGCAGCGCCTTGCTGTCTTCCGGGGCTTCCTCGCGGCGCTCCATGCCGTAATCGCGCAGAACATGGGCAACCCGCAGCCGGTAGTCCTTAAAATAACTGCTGCGCCCGGCCTGCTGCGCCTTTCTGTGCGCTGTCAGCCGCCGCCACTCGGCCAGCGCCTCCTCATCGCGGAAAAAGGACAGCGACAGAAGCTTTTCAGGATTGGTCAGGCTCTGAAAGCGCTCGACGGATATAAATCCGTCGATCTGCTCTACGAGCGGGCGCATTTCCGCTGCCATATCCAGATAGTTTTGCTGCATGTCCCCCTTCGGGATCACTTCAAAAATCACGGCAATCACAAACGCTCTCCTCCCCGTCCATGCGGTGCGGAGGCCAGCTTCAAAAAGGTGCGGTCTTCCCGCAAGATGAATTTCTCCTTCTGGGCAAATTCATAATTTTCCCGTCCCAGCGGATCGGCCGCCAACCGGGCCCGGTAAGCTTCATAGGCGGCCAGGTTCTCCACCGAATAGACCCCATAGGCCAGCGTCGTGGAGCCTTCATGGGGCGCGAAATAGCCGATAAGATCTGCCCCGCAGCGCGGGATCGCCTGGCCCCAGTTGCGCGCATAGAGCTCAAAGGCGGCTTTTTGGGCCGGGTCGATTTGGTAGCGGATGAAACAGGTGATCATGGCAAGCGTCCTTTTGATTTGCCGGTGAGGCCACCTGTGTGCCATGGTCTGCCTCATGAATGCTTCGATGAGGATCAAACCATGAAGGACGGACCCGATATTGCCCGCCTTGGCGCCCTGATCGGCGATCCGGCCCGGGCCAACATCTTGAGCGCGCTTTTGAGCGGCAAGGCACTGACTGCAACCGAACTGGCGGCGGAGGCCGGGATCACCGGCCCAACCGCCAGTTCCCACCTGAAAAAACTGCAGGATGGCGGGCTGCTGACCCAGGCCAGACAGGGACGGCACCGCTATTTTTCCCTAGCGGGCCCCGAGGTGGGGGCAACGCTGGAAGCGCTGATGGGGCTCGCCGCCCGCAATGGGCATCTGCGCACCCGCACCGGCCCGAAAGACCCGGCCCTGCGCGCTGCCCGGGTCTGCTATGACCATCTGGCGGGCGACATGGCGGTCAGGATCTTTGACAGTTTGCAGGCGCGCGGCTTCCTGATTGCCACCCGGGATACGGGCGGTCTCGGCCTGACCGCAGCGGGAGAAAGCTTCGTGAGCGGCCTTGGCGTAGATCTGGCGGAGCTGAAGAAAGGCCGCCGCCCGCTCTGCCGGGCCTGCCTTGACTGGAGCGAACGGCGCAACCATCTGGCAGGCGCGTTGGGCGCAGCCCTCCTCACCCGCTTTCAGGACCAGGGCTGGCTGAGGCGCGAGGCGGACAGCCGGGCTGTACATATCCTCCCCAAGGGACAGGCAGCGGTAACAGAGCTGTTTCCGGCCGTGTGACCCGTGTTCTACCGTCCGGCTCCAGACGCAAAAAAACCCGGCACAAGCCGGGTTTTCTTTGAAGGTGGGCGGACACCAGGGGCAAGGGGGTGTCCGGTCTTGCAGAGTGTTCTTCTTCTTGGGGCCTGTTTGGGATTGGCCCGGCCGTCAGGAACCTTAGGAAGGGTCCTGAGTGGTTGGTGAGGCCTCACGCCAGGAGCGGTAAAGCGGTGCGGGCAGCCATGACAGGCGGTCCCGGTGATAATCCTGGCGGTGTTGGACCAGAAAGATTCTGGCGATATGCACAGTCATTGTTTTTCTCCTTGTGTGGTCCGCTGATATTTTTCTACGGCCACTCGATAAAATCAATAATAGCGCACTATGTGCACTTTTCAAAGGTGCACTATGTGCATTTTCACAAACAGAGTTACCGGCGCCAGCAAGCCGTTCAATTTACTCACACAAATCCGCAACACCCCTGTGGGTTATCCACCGCACGGCCTGTGCATAAAGAGGCGCCTGAAGAAACCCCTTGGCCGCCCGCGGGATTTTTCCCCCTGCGAAGGCCCGTATCGAAAGACCGGCCATCGAAACACCGGCCATGGCGTCGGAGCGAGCTGTCCATCCTTAGCGACAGGCCATGCAGCCTTCGTCAGGATGAGGCTGGCCGTGTTGCCTGCGCTGGTGAAAAGACCAATCCCCCCGAGGTATCCACGGCTTAACCGGAGCCCCACTCACTTCCAGAGCTGGTTCTGTTTCCGCCTGCTTAAGCGGCACCGGTAACGCCCCTCAGCGCCGGGGCCCTTCGCGGCCAGAACCTGAATTCGGGCCAACGAGGTCCCGCATCGGGTGCGGGACGGCGCTGAGTTTGCGGTGAAGCTGGCGAGCAACAAGTCAGGCTGGGAGGGGTAAGAGAGCAAACATGCTTTGGAAAGGCGCTGACAGTCGTTCCACGTGCCGTCCCGGCCTTGAGCCGGGACCTCACGCAGGAGAGCCCGCCATCAGTCCCCGGCGATGCACCGGGGCGGCCGGAGAAAAGCCTGTGTCAGGCAGAAAGCAGTTTCTATTCCGCCGCTTCCCGGCGCGCCGGGTCATAATTGAGGATCGGGGCCAGCCAGCGTTCGGCCAGCGCCACATCCCAGCCCTTACGGGCGGCGTAGTCCTCAACCTGATCGCGCTCGATCTTGCCGACGCCAAAATAATGGCTGTCCGCATGGGCGAAATAGAGCCCGGAAACCGAGGACCCCGGTAGCATGGCCCGGCTCTCCGTCAGCTGGATGCCGGTCAGGCGTTCCGCATCCAGCAGCTTGAACAACGTGTCCTTTTCCGTGTGGTCCGGCTGGGCCGGATAGCCGGGTGCCGGGCGGATGCCCTGATAGGTTTCGGCAATAAGCTCTTCGCTGGACAGGGTTTCGTCTGCCGCATAGCCCCACAGATCCTTGCGGACAATCTCGTGGAGCTTTTCGGCAAAGGCCTCGGCCAGCCGGTCGGCAAGGGCCTGGGACAGGATCTTGTTATAGTCATCCCCTTCCCGCGCATAGCGCGCGGCAAGCGCGTCTTCGCCATGCCCGGCCGTGACCGCAAACCCGCCGAGCCAGTCTTTCACCCCGCTGTCCAGCGGTGCCACGAAATCGCTGAGCGCAATATTGGCGCGCCCGCCTGCGGTTCTGGACATCTGCTGGCGCAGGCTGTGGAAGGTCGCCAGTTCCTGATCGCGGCTCTCGTCGGTGAACAGGCGGATATCGTCGCCAACCGCATTGGCCGGCCAGATATTGGCCACGCCGCGCGCGGTCAAAAGCTTCTTTTCGACAATCTCGTCCAGCATTCGCCGGGCATCGTCATAAAGCGCCTTGGCGGCCGGACCATAGCGGTTGTCTGTCAGAACCGCCGGATAGCGGCCCTTGATTTCCCAGGTGGCAAAAAACGGCGTCCAGTCGATCACCGGCACCAGCTCTTCCAGCGGGAAATCGTCAAACACGGTCACGCCCGCCTTTTTCGGGGCGACCGGCGGCTGAGCGGCAAAATCCGGCTTGAAGGCATTGTCCCGGGCCCTGGCGATGGACAGGCGCTGCTGATTGCCCCGGCTGGCCGCGTGCTTCTCGGCAATGTCCCGGTATTCGGTACGGATATCGGCGTAATAGGGCGCGCGACCACCTTCACTCATCAGCTTGCTGGCCACTCCGACCGCCCGTCCGGCATCAGTCACATAAATGGCCTGGCCCCGCTCGTAATTCGGGTGGATCTTGACTGCCGTGTGCACCTTGGAGGTGGTTGCCCCGCCGATCAACAGCGGCACATCCATGTTTTCGCGCTCCAGTTCAGCCGCCACGTGGCACATTTCGTCGAGAGACGGGGTGATCAGTCCGCTGAGGCCGATCATGTCGACCTTCTCCGCCTTGGCCGTTTCCAGGATCTTGGCCGCCGGGACCATCACACCCAGATCGATCACCTCGAAATTGTTGCACTGAAGCACAACGCCGACAATGTTCTTGCCGATGTCATGCACATCGCCCTTCACCGTTGCCATCAGGATCTTGCCCGCCGAAGAATGGCCAGTCAGTCCCTGCTCCTGTTTTTCCTTCTCCATGAAGGGCATCAGATAGGCGACGGCCTTTTTCATCACCCGGGCGGATTTGACCACCTGGGGCAGGAACATCTGGCCAGAGCCGAACAGGTCGCCCACAACGTTCATGCCATCCATCAGCGGCCCTTCGATCACATGCAGCGGCCGGTCATAGGCCTGACGAGCCTCTTCCGTGTCCTCTTCCACATAATCGGCAATGCCATGGACCAGCGCATGTTCCAGACGCTTGGCAACGCCCCAGGTGCGCCAGGTCAGGTCCGCTTCTCTTTTCTTGCCGCCCTCGCCTTTCCAGCGTTCGGCCGCGTCCAGCATTCGGTCGGTGGCGTCGTCACGCCGGTTCAGAACCACGTCTTCGCACAGCTCGCGCAGTTCCGCGTCGAGATCGTTATAGACCGCCAGCTGCCCCGCATTGACGATGCCCATATCCATGCCGCGCTGAATGGTATGGTAGAGGAACACCGAGTGCATCGCCTCGCGCACCGCCTCATTGCCCCGGAAGGAGAAGGACAGGTTGGAGACCCCGCCCGACACATGGGCATGGGGCAGGTTTTCTCGGATCCAGCCGGTTGCCTCGATGAAATCAACACCATAATTGTTGTGCTCCTCGATCCCGGTCGCAACCGCAAAAATATTCGGATCAAAAATGATGTCTTCCGGCGGAAAGCCGACCTTTTCCGTGAGCACCTTATAGGATCGGGCGCAGATTTCGGTCTTGCGTTCAAATGTGTCTGCCTGGCCGTCTTCGTCAAAGGCCATCACCACAACGGCGGCCCCGTAGCGCCGGATCAGGCGAGCCTGGGCCACAAAAGCGTCTTCGCCTTCTTTCAGGGAGATCGAATTGACGACGCCCTTGCCCTGGATGCATTTGAGACCGGCTTCAATGACACTCCATTTGGAGCTGTCGATCATCACCGGCACCTTGGCAATGTCCGGCTCGGCGGCCACCAGATTCAGGAAGGTGACCATAGCCTCCTGAGAATCCAGCAACCCCTCATCCATGTTCACATCGATGATCTGGGCCCCGTTTTCCACCTGCTGCCGGGCCACCTCCAGCGCGGCCGGATAGTCGTCTTCCTTGATCAGCTTACGGAAACGGGCCGAGCCGGTGACATTGGTCCGCTCCCCCACATTGACGAAGTTGGTTTCCTTCGTCACCACAAAGGGTTCAAGGCCAGACAGGCGCATGTGCCGGTCGACATCAGGGATCACGCGCGGCGCCTTGCCCGCTACGGCCTCGGCAATGGCCTTGATATGGGCCGGGGTTGTACCGCAGCAGCCGCCGACCACATTGACCAGCCCGGCCCCTGCAAATTCCTCAATCAGCCCAGCCATATGCTCCGGGCTTTCGTCATATTCGCCAAATTCATTGGGCAGGCCCGCATTGGGATAAGCGCAAACCAGTGTGTCGGCGATCCGGCTCAGCTCATCCACATGGGCGCGCATTTCCTTCGCCCCAAGGGCACAGTTGAGGCCGATCATGAGCGGATCTGAATGGCGCACCGAGTTCCAGAAGGCTTCCGGAGTCTGGCCGGACAAAGTGCGGCCCGACAGGTCCGTAATGGTGCCGGAAATCATCACCGGCAGGATCTTGCCGGTTTCCTCAAAAACCTCATCAATGGCAAACAGGGCCGCCTTAGCGTTGAGTGTGTCAAAGATTGTTTCCACCAGCAGGATGTTTGCTCCGCCTGCGATCAAGCCGCGTACGGCCTCCGCATAAGCAATGCGCAAATCATCAAAGGAAACAGCGCGATATCCTGGGTTATTCACATCCGGCGAGATCGAGGCCGTCCGGTTGGTTGGCCCGAGCGCCCCGGCGACAAAACGCGGGCGGGACGGATCTTCGGCGGTCACCAGATCGCAGGCCTGACGCGCCAGTTTCGCGCTTTCGAAATTCAATTCATAGGCCAGCTCTTCCATACCGTAATCGGCCTGGGCAATCGTGGTGGACGAGAAGGTGTTGGTCTCGACAATATCCGCACCGGCTCTCAGGTAATCCACATGGACTTTCCGGATCGCATCGGGCTGAGTCAGGCTCAGAAGATCGTTGTTGCCCTTCACATCGCTTGGCCAGTCAGCAAAGCGCGCTCCGCGAAAATCCGCCTCCTCCAGCTTCAACAACTGCAGCTCGGTGCCCATGGCCCCGTCCAGCACGAGAATTCGGGTCTTGGCAAGATCTCGAAGGGACTCAAAGGCATCGGACTTGATCACGAACATTTCCTAACTTGATACTGTTCAGCCGTTGACCGGCCGGTCGCATGTCTTGTGGTTCACGGAGCCCGGCCTTCTCTTTCGACCGGGTCCTTCATGACTTTGCAGGGACATCCTGAGACAAAAGACCTGCGGTCTCCGTCCTGTCCAGTTTCAGGCGTCAGGCCGCCAGGCCTTCCGGCTGCGCCTGCCCCATCCCAAGCATGTGGCAGATGGCAAAGGTCAGGTCCGCCCGGTTCATGGTGTAGAAATGGAAATCGTTGATGCCCCGATCGACCAGATCCATGACCTGTTCACAGGCAATCGCCACCCCGACCAGCTTGCGGGTCTCCGGATCGTTCTGCAGCCCCGCAAAGCGGCGGGCCAGCCATTGCGGAATGGACGTGCCGCATTTGGCCGAGAACACCATGGTCTGCTCGAAATTGTGGATCGGCAGTATGCCCGGAATGACGGGAATGTTGATCCCGGCGGCCGCGATCCGGTCCAGATAGTCGTCAAACAGGTCATTGTCGAAGAAATACTGGGTGATGATCCTGTCCGCGCCCGCATCCACCTTGCGTTTCAGATTTTCGATCTCGCTCTGCCAATTGCCACTTTCCGGGTGCTTTTCCGGATAGCCGGAAACGGAAATGTCGAAATTGGCGATTTTCTTGATGCCGGCCACCAGATCCGTGGCATAGGCATAACCGTCCGGATGAGGAGCATAGCGGCTGCCGATGCCTTCCAGCGGATCCCCGCGCAAGGCGACAAGACTGCGCACACCCAGGTCCCAATAGTCTTTGATGACCCCGTCCACTTCTTCTCGGGAGGCGCCCACGCAAGTCAGATGGGCCGCCGGGCTCAACTCCGTTTCCTGCAAGATACGCTCAACCGTCTTGTGGGTGCGCTCGCGGGTCGAGCCCCCGGCCCCATAGGTGACGGAGACAAAGGACGGGCCGAGCGGTTCCAGGCGCTGCACCGTGTTCCACAGCGTCTCGGTCATCTTGTCGGATTTCGGCGGAAAGAACTCGAACGATGCCGTGATGGGCGACGGGGCGGCCTGCTGGGAACGGCGGGCGGAGGATTCAGTCATGTCAGGCGACCTCTCGGGACGTGTCGCGCGCAGGCAGATCGGTAATGATCCGCCGGTCGCGCGCAAGCCACAGTGTTACGGTAAGATTAGTGTCGGAGCCATCTCCGGGAACGAGATCTGTGACCTGTTCCAGATCCAGATCAAGCGCTTCAAGCCAGCGTTCCATCTGCTCGCGGGCAAAACCCAGACGGCGGTGCGCGTGGTTGTCGCGCAGGAATTCCAGCCCGTGAGGGGCGAAATCCACAATCATCAGGCGGCCGCCGGGCCGGAGCGCCCGGGCCGCCTCGGCCAGCGCACGGGCCGGCTCATCCAGAAAATGAAGCACCTGATGGATCGCCACCACATCAAAGGACCGGGGCGGCACGTTGAGCGCATAGACATCGCCATGGCGGACCTGGGCCGAGGAGAGATTGGCCTTGGCCAGATTGGCCCGGGCCACCGCCAGCATGTCATGGGAGGCGTCCACCCCGAGGGCCGAGCTGTAAAGGTCGGAAAAAACCTCCAGAAGGCGGCCCGTGCCGGTGCCAAGATCCAGAAAGGACTGGAACGGCGTGTCGCCGAGCGCGGTCCGCATGGCTGTCTCCACATCTTCTTCCGAGACATGAAGCGAGCGCTCCCGGTCCCAGGTCAGCGCACGGGCGGCAAAATAGGCTGCCGCCTCATCGGCCTTGGCCTTGCGCACAGCCCGGAACCGGTCCTGATCGGCGGCCAGCACCGGATCATCCAGGGAAATCCTCTCAACGAGCCCGCGGGCCAGCTCCCCTTCCGGGCCGTCGGCCAGCCGGTAATAGACCCACGACCCTTCGGGAAAGCGCTGGATCAGATCCGCTTCGGCCAGAAGCTTCAGGTGCCGGGAAATGCGCGGCTGGCTTTGCCCCAGGATCGCGGTGGCATCTTTGACGGTCATCTCGCTTTCCGCCAGAAGCGCAATCAGACGCAGCCGGGTTGTTTCGCCAATCGCCCGGAGGGCGGCAAGTGTGTCTTCCACGGAAAGGGTCGGTTCGTCTGTCATTTGCAGCCACTTACGGTCTTCAAGCATCAATGTCGATATAAAGATATCTTTATATCACAAATTTTATAATTGCAAGCCTGCGCAGGAGTCCGCATGCGCCCGCTCGGCCGGGGCTGGTTTGTGGTCTGGCCAAAAATCAGGTTTTGTTCCCCGCAGCAGACGCGATAGGGTAGAAGACCATGTCTGTCTTACCGCGAAGTTTTCATGAAAGTTCTGCTTGCCGAGGATGACCCGGTTTCTGCGGAATATGTCCGCAACGGTCTTTTGGAACAGGGATTTGCCGTGGACTGGGTCAGCGATGGCCGCGAGGCCCTGACCTATTGTCTCTACAACACCTGCGATCTGGCGATTGTCGACCGGATGATGCCCGGGCTGGACGGCCTGTCGGTCGTCAAGGCCCTGCGTGCCTCCAACAGCGATCTGCACGTCATCTTTCTGACTGCCATGGCCGATGTGGAGGACAAGGTGGAAGGCCTGATGGCCGGGGGCGACGACTATATCGTCAAACCGTTCCATTTTTCCGAGCTACTGGCGCGCATTCACACCCTCACACGGCGGCCCAAGGTGAAATCCCAAAGAACAGAACTGACATGCCACGACCTGACCCTCGACCTTTTGAAACGCGTCGCCAGGCGCCAGGGCGTGACCATCGACCTGCAGAACAAGGAATTTGCGCTGCTGGAACTGCTGATGGAAGCCGAAGGCCGGGTTGTCAGCCGGACGATGATTCTGGAAAAGATCTGGGATTTTTCCTTCGATCCCGGCACCACCGTGGTGGAGACCCATATCAGCAAGCTGCGCAACAAGATCGACAAACCTTTTGATGCGCCCCTGATCCACACCATCCGCAACATGGGTTATTCGATCCATGCGCCCCGGTGACATCCTCTCCGGCCTGCCCTTCAAGACTGCCGCAAGGGTGGCCTTCGGGGTTCTGATCCTGCTGGGCCTGGGCGGGGCGCTGCTGACCTATGCGGTGACCGGCGCCCTGCACCGGCAATTGCAGGAACAGACCCTGGAAGAGGCGGTGCTTTTAAGGGATATCTATGGAAAACAGGGCCGGGACGGACTGGTGGGCGCCATCCGGACCCTGGACAGTTTTTTCGACAACCAGGAGCGGGTCTCGGCGGTTTTCGATGAGACAGGCGCCCGGCTGGTCGGCCCGATCCTGAAGGCGCCCCCCTTTGTCGGCCTGCGCGAGACCAGCTTCGAGCGGGTCTCGGGAGAGCGGCGGAACGAACTCTATATCCTCTCTGTCCAGAAGGTAAAGGACACGACCATCGTTGTCGGGCGCAGCCTGAAAGCCATTCACGAGACACGGGACAATCTGGTTTCGGGCATGGCG
The DNA here is from genome assembly GCF_056160985.1 of Roseibium sp. AWQ4_290. Classification (NCBI taxonomy): domain Bacteria; kingdom Pseudomonadati; phylum Pseudomonadota; class Alphaproteobacteria; order Hyphomicrobiales; family Stappiaceae; genus Roseibium; species Roseibium sp. AWQ4_290. The sequence continues at coordinate 74,172 of NZ_JBSWYG010000007.1, read as the reverse complement.
CTGCTTGCGGTCTTCATCACCACTGGAACCCTTTTGCTTGGCGTCAGCGCAAGCTACCGCAGCTTCGCGAAGCTGCAATCCATTGAAGAAGTGCTCGCGCGGGTCGCCCGGGGACAGACCGCAGAACGCATCCCGATTCCTAAGAAACCGGACCAGATCGACAGGATCTCCGCCCAGATCAACTCCAATCTGGAGCGGCTCTCCAACCTGATGGACGGCATGAAAGCCACCGCAACGGCGATTGCCCATGACCTGAAGACGCCGATTTCCCATGCCCAGATTGCCCTGAACAAGGCAGCCGATACCTGCGAGCCCCACCCACAGGCCCTTCAGGACATCGAGACCGCGCTCCGCGAGACCAGTGCGCTGAATGAAATCGTCGACACGATCCTGCGGATTGCCCGCATCCGGGCATCATCCCCCAAACGGGATTTCAAAAGCCACAACCTGACGCAGCTTGTGCGCACGACCTCTGAATTCCTGTCGCCTCTTGCTGAAGACTATGCCCATGAAGTGGCCATCGAAGCCGACCCGGACCATCCGGTCATGCTCCAGTGCGACAAGAGTATGGTGCAGCAGATGCTGGTCAATCTGATCAAGAATGCCATCGTCCATTCCGGTGATGGCGCTGCGGTTTTCGTCACGCTTGAAGAGAGCCCGGACCAGGTGGCCCTGATTGTGAGCGACACCGGCCAGGGGGTTCCGGCAGACAGCCGGGAGCTTGTGCTCGGCGCTTTCAAACGACTGGATTCCGCCCGCCGGGACCCGGGCAGCGGCTTGGGCCTTGCCCTTGTGGCCGCTGTTGCCGATCACCACGGCGCCGTTGTGGACCTCAGCGATGCGCAGACGGGCCTGAAGGACCGGCCGGGCCTCAGGATCACGGTCACCTTCCCGAAAGCTCAACAATAATTAAACTTCACGTCAGGCGCGCTCAAGCCCCGGCCACTACCTTCCTTCCATCACTGGATGGTCCAGTGTGAAAAGAGGAAGAGATCATGTTTTCCCGCAGTAAAGTCCCGGCAGTCTTGATGGCTGTAATTCTGGGCACCTCTGCTTTGTCACCGCTTGCGATGGCAGAGGAAGTCGTGTCTACCAGCGCCGTTCAGTCAGATGGCGTTGTCAAAACCTCCAGTCTTGATATTTCTCCCGTCGGCAAAGATGTGCTGACGTCGATCTACAATGCCCGGCTCGCGATTTTCGACGGCAAGGTCGATGACGCGAAGAAGATGATTTCCGACGCCAGCGACAAGCTGAACAAGGACCTGACCAAGTTCCTTGTCAAGCAGGACCAGGCGGTGGTGCTGCCCGTGGACAGCGGCATCCGCTTCAAGGATGGCTATACGCCTGACAAGGACCACGCACAGGTGCTCGCCGAAGCCGGCAAACTGATCAATAACGGCCAGGTGGAAACTGCCGTCGACAACATGGTCAAGGCGGGGATCGAGCTCAACATACAAGTGGCCATGCTGCCGTATCAGCAGGCGCTTACAGGTCTGACAGAAGCCCAGAAAGACATCTCGGCCGGCCATGTGCAGAAAGCGAATATGACCCTGAAATCCATCGAGACTTCAGTCTCCGTGGCGGATTTCCAGCCCGGGCAGATGCCAAGCCAGGGCGTGTCGGCCAGTGACATCAAGTCCGGCTGACGGGCCTCAATGACCTCCAATCGTTTCATGCCAGCCGCATACGCCATCCGGCCCGAAGGATCGGGTCGGAGCGGCGCCTGAACGTAAACTCAAAAGACCAGACATTTCACACCAAAGGAACCGTCATGAGCACCCAGGCAATCCGCACTGACAGCCGGCCGCATAATGCCCTTGTGGACACGCTGCGCGCCCGCATGAACGCCCGCATTCTCGGCCAGCCGCAGTTTGTGGACCGGCTGCTTCTGGCCCTTTTTGCAGACGGCCACGTGCTGCTGGAAGGCGCGCCCGGCCTTGCCAAGACCAAGGCGGTGAATGCGCTGGCTGAGGTGATTGCCACCGATGCCTGCCGGATCCAGTTCACCCCGGATCTTCTGCCGAGCGACCTGACCGGCACCGAAGTCTACCGGCCCGAAACCGGTGCCTTCGAGTTCCACTCCGGCCCACTGTTCCACAGTCTCATCCTGGCCGATGAGGTTAACCGTGCGCCCGCCAAGGTACAGGCGGCCCTTCTGGAAGCCATGGCTGAACATCAGATCACGGTGAGCGGCAAGACTTACCCGCTGCCGGAACTCTTCATGGTCATGGCCACCCAGAACCCGATCGAGCAGGAAGGCACCTATCCCCTTCCCGAAGCCCAGCTGGACCGGTTCCTGATCCAGGTGACCATCGGCTATCCGTCCAAGGAAGCCGAACGGGACATTTTGAAGCTGGTGCGCGGCGAGGTTCTGGGAGAAACCGATGCGCCCGCCCGCCGGATCAGTCCGCAGGAGATCTTTGCAGCCCGCCGGGCCGCAATGAACATCCATGTCTCCGACGCCCTGACCGAATATGTCATTCAACTCATTCAGGCGACCCGCAATCCGGGCCTCTATGGTGAGGATCTGGCGGGAGAGATCGCCTTTGGCGCATCGCCCCGCTCCACAATCGCCCTTGACCGCTGCACTCGGGTGCATGCCTGGATGAATGGTGCGGATTTCGCAACTCCTGCCGATGTTCAGGCCGTCCTCCACGACGTGCTCCGCCACCGGGTTCTGCTCAGTTTCGAGGCCGAAGCCGATGGCAGAACCACTGATGACTTCATCGATGCGCTGATCGACCGCGTGCCGGTTGTCTAAGCCCGAGCCTAAGGAGCCCGCCATGTCAGAGACAGCCCCGCATGCCCGCCCCTTGCAAGGCATTGCCGCGAGCCTGCCAGATCTTCTGAGAACCCGCCCCCAGCGGGGCCGTACCGGCTTTGCGCCCGCAGGCGCCGTGCTGACCCATGAATGGGGGGTCAACCGGTCGGTGTTTCTCGGCCGGGGCATGGAATTTGCCGATAGCCGGGTTTACCAGCCCGGCGACGACGTCAAGTCCATCGACTGGCGGGTCACCGCCCGCACGGGTCAGGCCCATACCAAGCTCTTCCAGGAAGAGCGCGAGCGCACGGTGCTGATTCTGCTCGACACCCGCGCCATGATGCAGTTTGGCACAAGAATCAGGTTCAAGGCCAATCTTGCCTGCGAGGTGGCAGCCATGCTGGCCTGGGTCGGCCATGATGGCGGAGACCGGGTCGGCGGCCTGATCATGACACGGGACGGGCACAGGGACTTCCGCGCCCAGCGCACCCGCCGGTCCGTGCTCGGCTTTCTGGAAGCCATGTGCGAGGAAACCCGGCCAGAGCGGAACAGCGGCCAGGAAATAGCCCTGGCTGAGGCCCTGCGCCGACTGCGCCATCTGTGCCGCCCCGGACATCTGGCCTTCGTGATCAGCGACTTTGCCGACCTTGACCCGGCGGCCGAAACCGAACTCCGGCATCTGGCCGCCAAGGGCCATGTGACCACCATTCAGGTGACGGACCTTCTGGACGCAGCCCTGCCGCCGGGCGGCGGGCGGATCAGCGATGGCCGCTCGGCCATGGCCCTTGCTGCCCTGAGCCGCCGCACGCTCGCCGAGTATCACAACCAGTTCAAGGACCGGCAGGCCCGGCTTGAGGATCTGTGCCGCAAACACCGCATGGTGTGCCATTTTCTTCAGACCCAGGACGATCCTGCCCGGATCCTGCATCCCCAGATCAACCGGAGGCTCGCGGCATGACCCCAACAAACGCCCTGTCTCCGCAAATTGCTGCGCAGTTGCAGCAGCTGCGCGATATCCGCCTGCCGGAGCCTGTGGGCTGGTGGCCGCTGGCGCCTGGATGGTGGGCGCTGATTGCGCTTTTGTGCACCCTCATGCTCCTAATCATGGCCTGGGGGTATCTGCGCCGTCGTACGGCCCGCCATCTGGCCCTGAAGGAACTCAACAAGCTTGACACAGGCGAAGCTGCCGACTTTGCCGCACACGTCTCCGGCCTCTTACGCCGGGTCGCCCGGCGCCGGGTCCGGGGCGTCGACGTCCTGACTGGCCAGGCCTGGATCGACTTTCTGTGTGACGGCAAGAACGGCTTGCCCGGCGATCTGGCCGGCTTTCTGGCCGCCGGCCCTTATGCGGGCGGAACCGCCGACGCGACCGCACCGGATCTGGAACAGCTCCGCCTGGAAGCTGCCCGCTGGATCAGGAGGCATGCATGATAACGTTTCTCTGGCCATTCGCTTTTTTGCTGCTGCCCCTGCCCTTTGTGATCCGGCATTTCATGAAACCGGTCGACAAGGGGCTGGGCGGCGCTTTGAAAGTGCCCTTCTTTGCCAATCTGGCATTGGGCCTGACCGCTGGTGCGAACCAGCTGAAAACCTCCTGGTGGCGTTTTGCCCTGGCCTCCGTGATCTGGCTGCTGGTGGTGACCGCTCTGGCGCGCCCTGCCTTTGTCGGGCCGGAAGTGCCGCTCCCGGCAGCCGGGCGGGATGTGATGATGGCCATTGACCTGTCCGGATCCATGGACCAGCAGGATTTTGCCGTTGGAGGACGGCCGACAACCCGCCTTGGCGTGGTCAAGGAAACAGCCGATGACTTTCTGGCCCGCCGCAAGGGCGACCGGGTCGGGCTGGTGCTGTTTTCCGACCGGGCCTATCTTCAAGCGCCCCTGACCTTCGACCGCGACGCGGTGCGTGCGCTGCTGGAACAGGCCCAGGTCGGGCTGACTGGCCAGAAGACCGCGATCGGCGACGCCATTGCCGTGTCGGTGAAGCGTCTTAAAGACCGGCCGAAAGACAGCCGCGTTCTGGTGCTTCTGACAGACGGTGCGAACAATGAGGGCGTGATGGACCCGATCCGCGCCGCAGGGCTTGCCAAGAAAACCGGCACCCGGATCTACACGATCGGCGTCGGCGCCAAAAAGATGATGATGAACACCCGCTTCGGACGCCAGATGGTGAACCCGAGCGCCGATCTTGACGAAGGCACCTTGCGCCAGATCGCAGATATCACCGGCGGCCAGTATTTCCGGGCAACTGATGTGGCAGGTCTGGCCAAGATCTACCAGGCCATTGACCGGCTGGAACCGGTTGTTGGCGACCCGGTCCATGTGCGCCCGGAAGTCGCGCTGTATTTCTGGCCCGCCGGACTCGCCTTGCTCCTGTCTGGTCTGTTTGCGGTTGCAAGTTCGGTCCCGGCGCTGAGGATCAACCGGCTGACAAAGAAGGAGGCCTGACAGGATGGATCTATCGCATTTTCATTTCCTCCGCCCCGACTGGTTCTGGGCTCTCATTCCAGCCGCGCTTTTGTTCTGGCTGGTGCTGCGCACCCGCAGTGCGGCAGAAGGCAGCAATTGGCTCAAACATGTAGATGCCCATCTGTTGAAACATCTGGCCCTCAGCGGAGGCGCTGCCCGTGCGTCCCCTGTGATCCCGGTGGCTGCGGCTCTCATGATTGCGCTCCTGGTGCTGGCCCTTGCCGGTCCGACCTGGAAAAAGGCCGCCGCTCCGTCCTTTATGGGCGATCAGCCGGTGGTGTTGGTTCTGAGCCTCACCCAGTCCATGAATGCCGATGACCTGACGCCGAGCCGTTTGAAGCGCGGCGTCCACAAGGTCCGGGACATTCTCGCCCGGACCGAGGGCGACGACCGGGCCCTGGTGATCTATTCCGACATTCCTTTTGTGGCAGCGCCTTTGACCAACGATCCCAAAGTGATTGAACAAATGCTGCCGGAACTCTCCACCCGGCTGATGCCGGTTCTCGGCAACCGGCCGGATCTGGCCTTGAGCGAGGCTGCTGCGGTTTTGAAACGCGCGCACGCAGCCAGCGGCCGGATCATGCTGATTGCCGACAATGCAGGAGATGCGGCCAAGACGGAAGCTGCGGCCAAAGCGGCCAGACAGGCCGGTTATGACATATCGGTTCTGGCCGTTGGAACCAAAGACGGCTCGACACTGCAAACAGCCGATGGCCAGGCGATCGCAACACGTTCGGGCAAAACCATGATCACCGCACTTGATGCGGACGGCTTGCACAAGGTGGCCCGCGCGGGCGGCGGCGCCTATGCCACGATCACTGCAAACAGTCAGGACCTGAACAAGGTCCTTCCCAAAAGCACAGCCCTTGAAGGCGCTGGCCGGAAACAGGACTTCAAGTCAGATACCTGGGTAGATATGGGCTATTGGCTGCTCGTGATCCCCGCGCTACTCCTGCCGTTTGCGTTCCGGCGCGGCATGGTCTTCGGCCTCGGCCTGATGATCGTCGGGCTCGGCACAGCGCCGCAGCCCGCCAAAGCCAGTACCTGGGACAATCTGTGGGCCACACCCGATCAGCAGGGTCAGACAGCTTTTGGCAACGGAGACTATGACGCCGCAGCCAAGTCCTTCGAAACATCGGGCTGGAAAGGGAGTGCCGCCTATCGCGCCGGGGACTATGCCAATGCAGTCGGCGCCTTTGCCGGAGAAGATTACAATCTCGGCAATGCGCTTGCCAAATCCGGTCAGCTCGAGCAAGCGCTTGCCGCCTTTGACAGGGCACTGAAAAAGTCCCCCGAAGATGCAGATGCAAAGTTCAACCGGGATCTCATTCAAAAGATCCTCGATGAGCAAAAAAAGCAGGAGCAGGAGCAGCAAAAACAACAACAGCAGCAGTCATCTCAGGATAAAAACCAGCAACAGAACCAGCAATCCTCCGGCCAGAACAGCAAGCCGAAAAATCAGCAGGCCTCCAACGGGGCCAGCCAAAAAGATCAGGGCAAGCAGGATCAAAATCAACAGGATAAGAGCCAAAAGGATCAGGGCCAGAAGGGCTCATCAAAAACATCTGACGGCCAGACGGGCTCCACACCGAAGAACCATCAACATTCTGCACAGAAGGATCAGCAGCAGAAGGGGCAACCGCCGCAGCCGCAACAACAGGCCGGAAACCAGCAGCAGCAGGCTTCAGGCAAGAACGACGCTGGCAAGAAGGATCATGACGCCCAGAAAACTGGCGGCAAGGATCAAGCAAACAACCAGACGCAAGCCGGCCAGAACGGCAAAAGCCAGGACGGCAAAGATCAGGCCGACAACCGCCAGAAAAACGCTGATCAGCAGAAGGCCACGCAGCAACAGCCAGGCCGGCAAGACGGCCCTGCGCCTTCTGGGACACAAGAAGAAGCGCAACAGGCCGCACAGCAGCAAAACCCACAACAGGGGCCGGGCGCACAGCAGCAGGCAACGCACCAAGCAGGCGATCATCAAGAGGCCGGGCAGCCCCAGCAGGGGAAGCCGACGGCTCCCGGACAAATGGCCGGAAGGGCTCCTGAAAAGAAAGAGCATGGCAGCCTGGCTGATATGCTGTCGGAATTCCTGAGCGGCAATGGCGACAAGGACGAGACCGGCGAACAGGTGGAAGCCTCCGTTCCCGGTGCTCCGGTCACCGATCAGGCGGTGGAACAGCAGTTGCGCCGGGTGCCCGACGACCCGTCTGGCCTGCTGAAGGCCAGAATCCGCCAGTATTACGCCCAACTCCGGGCTGGACAGCAGTAACAAGGAGAGAGAAAGATGAGCTCCACCTGGTTCAAATCCACGGCAAGCGCGGTTGTCCTGTCAGCAGCCCTGATCACACCGGCCCTGATGGTTCCGGCTGCAGCCAGCGGACTGACGGCACATCTGAACACGGGAACGGTTGCCATGGGAGATACGTTTCAGCTGACGCTGTCCAGCTCAGGCTCCAGTTCTGGGGCCATCTCCACTCCTGATCTCTCCCCCTTGCAAAAGGACTTTGAGATCCTCGGCACCACCCAGTCCTCGTCCAGCACGATCATCAACGGCCGGGCCTCCCAGACCTTGAGCTGGATCCTGACTCTCACCCCCCGGGCCAAGGGGACTTTCAAGATCCCCGCTATTGCTGCCGGCTCTCTCAGCAGCGCCCCGGCCGAGATCAAGGTCGTCGATGCCAGCGCCTTGCCAAAGACACAGGGCACAAACGGGGTGTCGGTCACCTCGAAACTGGAAGGTGGAAAACACTTCCTGTTTCAGGAAATCCCCCTCACCGTGCGCGTTGAAGCCAGTGTGCCCCTCGGGCAGGCAGAGCTGATCGTGCCGCACTCCGAGGATTTTGACCTTGAGGCCGATGGCGACGGCACGGTCAGCCAGCTCAACCGGGGCGGCAAGCCGGTGACCGTAGTGGAACGCAAATTCATGCTCCGGCCGCAAAAGGACGGAGCCATCGAAGTGCCTCCCTTTGTGCTGCGCGGCACGGTTCAGGACCCCAACGCCCGACGCAACGACCCGTTTGCCGATTTCGGTTTCGGCCGCCTGCCCAATCTGGGCAGTTCCCTGTTCAGCTCCTTCATGGAACCCGGCAAACCTTTCACCGCGCGCTCCGACGCGATCAAGATGCAGGTGGCAGCCAAGCCGGGCCATAAATCGGCCGGAACAGACTGGTTCCTCCCGGCCAAGGTGGTAAAACTGAAGGCAGAGTGGGATCCGGCCAACCCGGTGTTCCGGGAAGGAGAAGCCGTCACCCGGCGCATCAGCCTGATAGCGCTTGGCACCCGGCCCGAGCAATTGCCCGAACTGAGCTTTGCCAACCCGGACGGGGCCAAAATCTACGTCGACGATACGGAAACCGGAACCGCCCACACGGATCAGGGCACCGTTGCCCAGCGCGACACGTTCCTCTCCATCGTGCCGACGCGTGGCGGAGACATCACCCTGCCGGAGGTCAAGGTCAGCTGGACGGACAGCGCCACCGGAGAAGAACGGGAAGCCGTTCTGCCCAGCGAGGTCATCCATGCTGAAGGCACGGCGATGGCCCCGCCTCCCCAGGCCGATGCCTCACAACCGGCCCCAGCCCAAACAGCCCAGACTGCACAGACCGCAGGCGCTCCCCCTCCCCTGAAGACTGGAGCCGGATCGCTTGAGCGATGGCAGCTCTGGGCAGGAGCTGGAGCTCTGGTCCTGGTTCTGGCGGTGACCGCCGCCGGAACCCTCGTGATCCGCAGCCGCCGCAACCCGGTCGCAAAGGGCCCCGCCTCTTCCCGTTCTGCAGGCAGCGGATCACAGCCGCACAAGGTCCAGCCCAGCCCGCGCTCCAGACAGACTGCTGAACTTCGCAAGGCCGAGGAACTGGCAAGATCGGGAGATCTTCAAGCCAGCTACGGCGCCCTCTTGAACTGGCGCCGGCTGGCCGGAGGCCCCTCGGCGCTCCCCCAAAAGGCCAACCGCACTATTGAGGACTTCGGCCGCCTGGCCTATGGCGGAGAGGCTGGCGCTTCAAGCGAAGAGGCCGGACGCCTGATCGCAGACCTGCGCAAAGACAGCCATAAAACGGACGAGAAACCGGGCGGGAAAGCAGGCGACGGCCTGAGGCTGCCGGATCTTTATCCAGCCTGACGGCCAAAAGGCGTGCTGCCTCCGGATCTGTCTGCGAGCCTTGCTCAAGACTTTACCGTGAGCCTTCGCCAGGATCAAGGCAGGTCAGGAACGGCGCGGCGCACGGTCGGCGATCAAGGCTTTGCTGCACCGGCAGCGCTGCGGGAACCAGTGTGAAGGGGCAACACTTCAGCCCGCCCAAAAATAAGAGGCAGATTCTGAGGCTCAGCCCACAGCGTCTGCACTTTCTTCGCGGAGCCAGTCAAGAAAGGCGCGCGCCAGAGACTTCTGCCGGTTCCGGCCCGTGACGACGGCGCCAAAGCCGTCCTTGATCGTGTGAAAGCCGAACGGGGCCACCAGACGGCCGTCCTGCACTTCCTCTTCAATGATCCGCCGTTCGACCAGCGCAATACCGAAGCCGGCCAGGGCCGCCTCGATCACCAGAAAGGTATGCGGATAGGTCAGCACCGTCTCGCTGATGATCTCCACGCCAGTCCGGCTCCGGTATGCCCCCCAGACATCTCCGGGCAGCTCCTGCACACAGCGGGTCCTTGTGGTCAGCGTGCGGCCATTTACCGTCACATCGAGCCCCGGGGCATGGACAACGCCAAAGGCAACATCTCCCAGGATCTCGATATCCGTGCGTTCATTGAACTCCCAGCGCAGCCGGTCCCAGGTCAGCACCAGATCGACGGCGTTGTCAGGCAGCCAGACCTTTCCGGTCATGCGGAAATTGACCTGCGCCTCCGGATGGCGCTGGTAGAACCGGGACAACCGGGGCATCAGCCAGCGCATGGCGAAGGTGGAGCTGATGCCGATATCCAGAACGGGAGCCTGCGCCCGCTGGGCCAAATCGCCCCAGACCTTCTCCAGCCCGTCCAAAGCCGGTGTGGCGGCCCCGGCCAGCAAGGCGCCTTCTTCTGTCAGCTTTACCCCCGACCCGGATTTTTCAAACAAGGGCGTGCCCGCCAAATCCGACAATTGCGCAATCTGTTTGCTTACCGCCCCATGGGTGCGCCCCAGTTCCTGGGCTGCAGCGCTCATGGAGCCGAGCCGCACGGTGGCTTCAAAAGCAGGCAGAGCATTGAGCGGTGGCAGTTTTCGCAAAGGCTGGTCAGCTCCGGTTCGGGTCAAGGCACATATCATTTGCCCCGGTTTGGCGCACGTCGCGTTTCATCGGACTTGTGTTCCAATGCCTGAAACCAGAGATTTCAACGCACCAGACAAAACGGGGTCAATCCCGGTCAACGCAACACGTTATAACCTAGATTACGCGACCCTATCTTGTGAATTTTTCTCACACGAGACAGAAAACTTCTCCTTCGACTTTTGAAAGCCCCCTGGGCATAGTCCTAAAAACCCGGTCACATGAAGGGTTTGAAAGTCCATGACTGCCTCGAAATTTTCAGAAAAGTCGCATCATCTTTCCGATGACTGCACTGTTTTGCAGTTTCCCATGCCTCACATCGAAACCGGAGCGCCCGTGAAATCAGTTCCACATGCTCACAGTGTCAACCTGCTGAGCTTTGCAGCAGCCCTTTGGGCTGACTGGAGAGACCGGCTGCGTTTTGAAAGAGAGCGGGCCCGCTTTCTGACCTATGAACCTGACAGTGTTTTGCAGGATCTCGGGATTTCACGGGAGGATCTGGCGCGGTGCCGCTACAGGAAATCCGCCGCGCGACCGGTCCGCTCCGCTGAGGTGATCCTGCTTGAGCGCCACCCGGGGGACCAGAGTGCCCCAGGTAACGCGGCCCATGCCACCGCCTCGATCAAGACCGCACCCGGCGCTAATCCCCGCCACCGGCTCGGCTAACACATGCTGCAACCTCAGTCAGACACTGCCAGCATGTGATCAAAATTTCCGTCCCGGACGCAGGCCGGCAGCGTGCCCAGATCCACCAGCACGGTTCCGGTCAATTCGCGCTCATAAAGCTGGCGGATGTCGCTGGTGTCGACGGTCTGACCGTGGACAACGGAGGCCAGTTTGGTCTGGAAGGCCTCCAGCCCGCCCATGGAGGAAAAGTGCCAGCCGGCATCCTTGACGATCCGGACCGGACGGCTGATGCCGGACAGGCTGTTGTTGCGGAACCGGAGCAAAGGCTGCGTTAAAACGCCGGGAATATAGGTCTTTTTAGTCATCCGCGCCTTGGTCCGGCGCAGCTGCTGCGGTGTTGTCAGGTATTTGTACTCAAGCAGGCGCGAACCGAGCAGCCAGGTCTTGCCGGGCACGACCCTATTGAGATGGTGCTTGTGCAGGCTTTGCTCAAACACCAGCACCCGGCCCTTGTAGAGCTGCCGGTCCAGAACCTCCTTTAACACCGGCGCGCGGACAATCTCATCCACATCCGAGAGCAGGATCAGGTCGCTGCCGGAACTGTCTTCCAGGGCTCTGGCAATGCAATTGCGCTGGTAATTCTCCCGCTCCCAGTCCTTTTTCCGCCGGGTCTTGTAAACCCCGAGCGCAGGCGGCAGCTCTTCGGGAAAGCGGATCTGAAGGTCAATGATCTTGTCGGCCCAGGGGGCAAACCGCTCCCGGTTTTCATCGAAATAGAAAGGTTTGGCCGTGCCCCGCTGGGTCTGGTCCGCCTCCACCAGTACGAACCGGTCAACGAGATAACCCAACTCCCGAAGGCGGATCTCCAGAAGATCAAACTCGTTGTGAAAGACAAAACAGTCGTAAATCATGGTCTTCGTCCGTTCCGGGCCGTGCCACCCCTCTTAAAGGCTTTTCCAGAGCCTGAAGCGGGCCCGCATGAGCTTTTCTTCCACAAAGCGCCTTGCTTTGAAGCTGCTGGAGAGGCTGAGATCATCCGCGCAGTAATCCCCTGACAGGAACGCAGCCTCGAAGCGCTTCATGACGGCTTCAGGCCTGAACCCGGCCACAGCGCCTCTGGCCAGATCCGCATCCCCCTGATCCGTTTGATACTGGGTCAGAAGACGTGTCAGGCCACGCTTTGTCCGGTATATCCAGTCCCGCTTCGGGGTCATCTGAACATGGTTCTGATCCATGCCCCCTGCCCAGCTGAACACCGGCTTGCCGAATTGCAGGAACTCGGCAATTGCGAGACCGAAGCTCTCGCCGATTTTCTTGGCATTGAGCCCCGCATTGCAACTGGCAATGAACCGGGCCTTGTCCTGCGCCCCGACAACCGGGGGCAGGAACAGCGCCCTTGGGTGGTCGAGGAACTTCTCAGTGTTCACGAAGAGAAAATAAAGATCGGAGCGCTTGTCCAGCGCCTCTTTCACAGCCTCAAGCGCAAAGGGAAGATTGAACTGGTCAAAGCCCCCATAGCGCCCAACGACAAAAGCATCGGCCGGAATGCCGAGTTCCGGCCGTAAGCTGCCCTGCGCCTCCGGCAGATCCACGATATGCGGCACAGCAGGCGCCTTGCCCCCGGTCATCCAGTCCGACAGCCAGTCGGACACATAGGCATAGACATCCCCATGGGGCTCAAAATGCCGGAACACCGCATGAATTCCGGTCCGGTCCGCGCAGATATTCAGCGGCCGGACCCGGCCGTCGCGGATGAAATAGCAAAAATCCAGCTTGTGCGGTTCGCTGGCCGCCTCCCCGCCCTGGCCGGGCGCAACGGGAATAAGAGTGAGCGAGGCCTTGAATTTTTCGACCACTGCCGGATCGCTGCCCGCCTCGGAATAGTAGACAAAGGCCTCGTGACCGAGATGGGTCTGCACCCCAAGCGCATAGTCATAGAGCGCAACGCTCATTCCGCGCTCGTTGATCGCCCCTGCCTGAAATCCAATCCGCATTCCGGTCCCGTTTTCTTCTTGTGCCGGGACCGTTATCGGATTTCAGGCGGAAGGTCCACGGAAATGCGCGCGCCGTTTCAAAGAGGCGCCCGTCCGCAGCTTTGCCCCAGAAGATCAAGCTCAGACCGGGCCATCCCCCGCCCCGCCATTGGCCTCGTCCGGGTCGAAGACACCGGCCGCCCCGCCTGCCGCAGCGGATTGAACGGCCGCCTTAACGGCAGCTCTGGCGGTTTCGGATGACATTCCGCCTGCCGCAGGCTCCGGTGCGTCTCCGTCCCCCTCCGCATCGGCCACCCGCACCGTGACCTGACGGTGGGCGAATTTGATGCCGTTCTGCTCAAACATATCCCGCAGGCCTGCATAGACGATCTTGCGCAATTCAAACTGCTTGCCGGGCTTTGTGGTGAATTTCACCCGGGCAATCATGGCAGAATCTTCCATGGACATGATGCCTTGGGACTTAAGCGGTGCCAGGAACATCGGCCCGTAATACTCATCTTCAAGCAGTTCCTTGCCGAAATTCTTGATCAGCTTGCGCATCTTCTCCACATCCGTGTCATAGGTGACCCGGAAGGCAAGCTTCATCACCGCCCAGTCCCGGGAGAAATTCTCCACCTGCTGGATTTCCCCAAATGGCACGGTCGTCAGCGCGCCCCGGTGATGGCGCAGCTGCATGGACCGGATCGAGATTTTCTCCACCACGCCCTTGGCGCTGCCGATATCGATATATTCCCCTTTCCGGAAGGCATCATCGAGCAGATAAAAGGCGCCGGAAAAGATATCCCGGATCAGGGTCTGCGCCCCAAACCCAACCGCAAGCCCAACAACACCAGCCCCGGCAAAGAGCGGTGCGATATTCACTCCGAGTTCCGACAGCACCACCATGGAGCCAATGACGACAATGGTGATCAAAAGGAAGTTGCGGAAAATCGGCAGCAAGGTCGCAATCCGGCTTTCTCCGGTCCCGCCCACTTCAACTTCTTCGTCCTGCTCCGCCGGGCTTTCCTTGGCAATCTGCCGGTCAATGACGATCTTGACCGACTCGTAAGCCATATAGCCAAGGAATGTCACCAGCAGCACCTCTACAAAGGAGCCGATCAGGGTGCCGCTGCCCGCAAGCGGCACACCCCACCAGGACGCCAGAAGGTCAATCGAGCCGAAGAACACGATGATCCCGGCGCCCCTGTCGAACAGATCCCGGAATGGCGAGCGCTGCGCCTCCCGGTCAGCCGCCTCCGCGCGGGCCTGGGCGAGTGCAGCTTCCGGGTCATCACTGGTGCCACCGCTGTCTTCCGCCCACTGAATGTCCTCTGCGATCTTTGCCTGTTGCTCTGCCGTATCAAGACGCGGCAGCAACACCTTGTCGATCAGCAGGATCAAGGTGCCATAGGCAATTGCCGCCAGCAGCATCACCTCCAGCGGCGCCGCGACCAGACCCGTGGCATCTGGCAAGTCCAGAAGAATGCGGACGGCGGAAATGCCCCAGGCCAGAACGAAATAGAGAACCGCAATGAAATGCCAGAGATTGGCCAGCAGCTTGCGCCAGGCTGACGCCTTGCCCTCTGTGCGCCCCCGGATCAGCCGGGCGATCAGTTTGCGGTAGACGACCGAGATCCCGATCAGAATGACCATGGTCAGGCCCGACGCTGCGATCAGCGCGATCTTGTGGGCATCCTGCGACAGGCCGAGCCGGTCCATCCACACACAGAAGCCAACCGTGACCAGCGAAACAGCTCCGCCGCCCAGCAGCGCCCGGTAGAGGCTTTTCGCCTCCGCGCTGGAAAGGTTCAAAAGCCGGTGGCTGTCCGCGTCTGGGGCCAGCAGATTGAGAAATATGATGCGCAGCACCAGAAACGCGGAGAGGACGCCGAGCACGACAAGCGCGGTCTGGTTCGCTGCCTTCAGCCCGCTTCCGGCCAGCAGATAGACAAGCACGGCAACAGCAAAGAACAGCGCCACGGACACGATCATCAAAAGCGCCCGTAAATAGAGATAGATTATCTTGTCGGAGCGGGTATAGACATCGCTCTTGTACATGCCCGCAAACTGGCGCCGCCCCCAGCGGGCCAGCAGGATCATGGCCAGAAGGCCGAAAATCACGCCCGCGGCAATGTCCAGAAGTGTTGCCGGGATCCAGCCAAAGCCCTGGTCTTCCCCTTGCACGAGCAAGGTCGTCAGCATGGTTTCATGGATGACCGGGATTTCTTTCACGATGTCCCGGAACACGTCCCGCGCGGCAACCGCCTTGTTCACGAATGCATCAGCATCCTGCAACAGGCTGCGGCTGTCTTCCGAGACCGGGTCCGCCTGCGGGGACGCGGTGTCCTTGCCCGCTTCTGTCTGGGGTCCCGCCGCCGTATCACTGTCTTTGCCCTCTTGTTTCTCCCCGACCTGACCGCTGGCCGCACCTGTTACGATACTTGTCAGACCTTGCGCCTGGACCGGCAGTTGCAAGCCCGCGCCCCCGAGCAGCAGCGCCAAAGCCAGTCCCAGCAAAAGGACAACCCGTGGAGCAGGTTTGGTGCCCAGACCTATTTGCTTGATCGAAAGAAAAAAAGAAACCTGCATATCCGCCCCGTTTGCCCCGTCACCTGTGCCGGAACTGCACTTAATACACCTTGCCTTTAAGCACGGTTCGGTCGCGTTTTGAAGAAAACGGACAAGAAAAAATCCTTAGGGCAATTTATAAGGTGTCCCCGGACACAAGACAGAGGTCTGGCTTCACCGCAGCGTGCTGCGGGCCAGAACCAGGCTCGGGAGTGGCCGCTTAAAGAAGATCAGGTTAAACGAAAGAACCCCGGCACAAGGCCGGGGCTCGATCAAAGTCTATCGGAGCAGCGCGTCAGCCGACAACCCTCTTGTCCCAATGGGCCATCCTGCGTTTGGCTTCGCCAACGGTCAGGCGGCCGAAAAGAGCCATCGCTTCACTGCGGGCTTCCGGGGTAAGCCGGTGGCGCCAGGGACCGATGGACAACAGGGCGCTGACGGAAATCGACGAGAACCCGGACGCCTTGGCCAGAACAATAAAGGTGTCCGTGTTCGGGCTCACCATGCAGTGGCTGAGGTCGATAACCTCTCCCCCCACCATATAGGCGAAGGTGGCCACGGCCTCGGCAAAGCGGTCTTCGGAGGCAAACCGGCGCAGGGCGGCCTCGTTGACCATGCCGCGTTTGGCCAGCAACTGAACCCGGGCCTCGCCCTTTTCGAAATCATAACGTCCAAGCCAATACTGGTTGGACATGTGCTGTGCGGCAATGTCAGCCGCCTCGCCCAGCCGCTCGGCTTCTTCTCCCCGGCCAGCCTCTTGAAGCTTCTTGCGCACTTCGTCGCTTGCGATTGCAACGAGGCTTGAAATATGAGCTTCGGCCAGATCATCGCGATCACTCAGGAAGGTCTGCAGGGTCGCATCGGACGCAGCGTCATTGATGAGGGTCTTCAAAGACGCGTCCGACAAGCTTGCCCCTTCGTTGCTTGCCACCTTGCGCTTGACCGTCAGGTCGCCCCGCTGAACCAGAACGTCGGTGACGGTTTCAGACAGCTCTTCGCGCTGCGCAATGGCAAAACAGTGGGAATTCCCGCGCTTCTCGGCAATCTTGACGAGATCCTCGTCGCTCAGAACGCTGGAGCGCATGAGAACCGGTTCCGCCACTTCAATGTCGTCATCGGCTAGTCGGCGGATCGTGTCTTTCGGCCCCCGCCGCAGTCCCGCCATCTGATCGGACACATAGCGGCGGACTTCCGCTTCCACCATATCGACCAGGCGGAACAGAACCGAATCGTAGATCCCGACCTGCTCGTCCGAGCACCGCTCCGACGTCAGAGCGAACAAGGTGGCCACATGCCGGGCCAGTTCTGCCTTTCGGGCGCTTCCAGCTTCACCGGTAAGCTCTGAAAAGTTTACCAGTTCTGTTTTCAACGCTTCTGTCATTCTTAGATACCAGTTCTCACGGGTGGTGCCTTTGCCAGGCGCTCGCAGAAAAATGGAGCCGAGATTTAAAAAAGAACCGAAGAGGATTGCTGGAAATGTAATCGTGTTTGTTCAAAATTTATGGAAAATTCTAAATGCATCCGAATGACCCGGCTCAAGATCCTGTTTCATTGAATTATTTTTTGGTTCCACCAGCTCTGCCCCTGCGATCGCACAGAGGAAAAAAACTGTAAATCCGATTGAATTTTTTTTCGAACCTCACAGGAAGCCGCAACGTCAATTTCCAAAGCTGATCAGGGATTTGCACCAACCTCACCAAACAAGACCCACCGAAGGCCACGCCATGAAAGCGTGCCGCCGTGTCGCGCGTCGATAGTGTCCTTGGACGAGGCCCCACATTGGCCTGCGACACGCTCCTTGCTGAACGCTCTCCTCTCCCGATCGAATAGGGTCTTCTTGGGTGAGATTGGTCCAACGCCTGCAAAGATAACGCGTTCCAGTTTAGGGCTCTTCTCGCAGATGGACTCACCTGCTTTGACTGCACAGCCCCGCACTCTGCGGAGCCTTGCGGTGCGGATCAGACCAGAGGCAGGTCGCCGCAAAAGAAGGAAAGAAAGAACTTTTATCGAAGGTTACTTTGCCAAACTTGCAGCTTCTCTATGGGCAGACCGGCCAGGCATCCGAAAACCGGCGCAACCTGCGCCGGTGTCCTGCCCCCCCTCTTGAAGAGGACCGGGCGTTCCGGCCTTACTTATTCCGCCGCTTCCAGATAGACGGCCGTATCGGCATCGCTGTCGCCACCGCCTGTGCCGGACCGGCTGAGCTGATCCCAGAGGCCCTGGCGTTTTTCCGCCGCCTTTTTCATATTGGCCTCCTTGACCGGTCCAAAACCGCGCACCAGGTCCGGCACCCGGGCCAATTCGACCAGGAGCCCGTATTTGCTGCCCGGAAGGCGTTTGACGATCTCGGCAACATCGGCAGTATACTGGACCAGAAGCGCCCGCTCGGCCCGGCGTTCCGCCGTACGCCCGAACGGATCTGCCCAGGAGCCACGCAGTCCCTTGGCCTTCGCAAGCAGCTTGAACACCCGGAAGACCCAAGGCCCAAAGGCGATTTTCTCCGGGCGGCCTGTCTTGGCATCCTTGCGATGGGCCAGGAAAGGAGGCGCCAGATAAACCCGGACCTTCCTGGGATCTTCGAACCGTTCAGAGATTTTTGCGGCAAAGGACGGGTCTGAATACAGGCGCGCCACCTCATATTCATCCTTATAGGCCATGACCTTGAACAGCATGTCTGCAATTGTCCGGGTCAGCCGCATCGTGCCGGGACCATGGGCCTCGTCCGCACGTTTCACCTTGGCCACCAGATCCTGATAGGCCCCCGCATAAGCCGAATCCTGATAGGCGGCAAGTTCCTCCGCATTCAGCGCGATTTTTTCGTCCAGACTGTAGGTCTTTTGCGGTGCCTCGGACGGCAGCGCCGACAGCAGTTTTCCGGCATCGGCCGCCAGAACCCGCCCGGCACGGAACGCCTTGATGTTGCTGGCAACAGCCGCTCCGTTCAACTCCAGTGCCGTCTCGACCGCCTCGGCAGACATTGGCAAGGCACCGCTCTGATAGGCCATGCCGACCAGCAACATGTTTGCGAAAATGGCATCCCCCAGAAGCTTTTCGGCAATCTCCACCGCATTGACGGGCAGATAGGCGCCGGAGGCTTCCCGCAGCGCCGTGTCCATGCGCTTTTCGTCAAAGGAAAGGGTCTGCTTCAGGACGAATTCGGCCGTCGGCGCAACCTTCGTGTTGGCAACCGTCAGCGTATGCCCCCGCCGGGCCAAGGCCAGCTGATCCGCATTGGTGGCCACCACCATGTCGCTTGCGATCAGAAGGTCGAGACTCGCCGTCGGCACACGCGGCCCTTCAATGGAGCGGTCCCCCGCAGCAAAGCGCACATGGGAGGTCACAGGTCCACCCTTCTGGGCAAGACCGGTCATGTCCAGGGTCGAGGCCTGTTTGCCATCCACATGGGCCGCCATGGCCAGAACCGCGCTGATCGTGGTCACGCCCATACCGCCGATCCCGGCAATCAGGGCATTGCGGGTTTCGGCAAGGCTGGCAAGCTCTGGCTGTGGCAACCCCGCCACCAGCGCATCAATATCAACCTCCGCCTTTTTCGGCTTGCGCAAGGCCGCTCCGTCAATCTCCACAAAGGACGGGCAGAACCCCTTGATGCAGGAAAAATCCTTGTTGCAGCTCGACTGGTTGATCACGCGCTTCTCGCCAAAGGGCGTCGGCAGCGGCTCAACGGACAAGCAATTGGATTGCACGGAACAGTCGCCGCAGCCCTCACAGACCCGGTCATTGATGAACAGCCGCTTGTCCGGATCCGGGAACTGACCGCGCTTGCGGCGGCGGCGCTTTTCCGCCGCACAGGTCTGATCAAACACGATCACCGAGACACCGTTGAACGACTGCAGCTCCCGCTGCACATCCATCAGTTCGTCCCGGTGGTGCACCTTGGTGCCTGGCGCCAGCGGGCTCCAGGAACCGTAACTTTCCGGTGTCTCCGCCACAACGGCAATGCGCTCAACCCCTTCGGCCTCAAGCTGACGGGTGATCTGAGGCACGGTGAGCTGGCCGTCAACCTTCTGCCCACCGGTCATGGCCACTGCGTCATTGTAGAGGATCTTGTAGGTGATCGGTACTTTGGAGGCGAGCGCCTGACGGATAGCCAGAATGCCGGAATGGAAATAAGTGCCGTCACCCACATTTGCGAAAACATGGCTGTCGCCGGAAAAGGGCTGCTGTCCGACCCACAGAACGCCCTCGCCGCCCATGGCGATCTGGCCTTCCGTGGTCCGGCCCGCCAATTCCGTCATGGCATGGCAGCCGATCCCCGGCAGGGATCGGGCGCCGGACGGCGTCATGGTGGAGGTGGAATGCGGGCAGCCAGAGCAGAAATAGGGAATGCGGGCGGCCCGCTCCGCGTGGCCCTGGGCCCACATGACCTGCTTTGTCATCCGGTTGGCCACATCGGCCATGTCGTCCGAGACAAGATCTTTCGGCAACCAGCCGATCAGGCCCTTGATCAGTTCGGCCACCGACAGCTCCAGCACATCCGACAGGAAGACTTCCCCGTCCGGGCGCCGCTTGCCCCAGATTTCCGGCCGGCTCATCTCCGGCCAGTGATAGGAGATTTCCTTGATCTGCGGCTCCATGAAGGCCCGCTTGTGCTCGACCACCAGAAGCCGTTCGGCTCCGCGCGCGAAGTCGCGCAAGCCCAGCGGTTCCAGCGGCCAGGTCATGGCCACCTTGTAGACGGCCAGTCCCAAGGCCTTCGCCCGGTCTTCAGAAATGCCCATCAGGCTCAGGGCCTGAAGCAAATCCCGATAGGCCTTGCCGGACGCAACGATGCCGAGCTTGACCTGTCCACGGGTTCCGAAAGCGACCCGGTCGAGGCCATTGGTGCGCACATAATTCTGCGCCGCCGGTATGCGCAGATCGCGCACCAGCCGCTCGGTTTCCAGCCGGTTGCCCAGAAGCAGATCCCGGTTCTGCCGGTAATCCTTGCGCGGATCGCCTTCCAGCGGGCGGACCAGACGCAGACGGTCCGGGGAAATGTTGATGGTCGCGGAGGCATCCATCGTATCGGCCACACAGATCAGGGCACTCCACAGGCTGGTGAAGCGGGACATTTCCAGCCCATGCAGGCCGTAATCCAGAACTTCTTGAATATCCGCCGGATTGAGCACCGGAATTTCGGCGTGCTGGAAGAAAAACTCGCTCTGGGCGGGCAGAATGGAAGATTTTGCCAGATGGTCATCGCCTGCAAGCGCCAGTACGCCGCCATTGCGGTCCGTGCCTGACGCGTTGGCCTGGCGCAGCACATCCCCGGCCCGGTCGACCCCCGGCGCCTTGCCATACCAGATGCCGAAGACACCATCATATGCCGTGTCCCGGCCCGTGCCACCTTCCCCGCGCAGCTTCTGGCTGCCCCAGACCGCTGTAGCGCCCAGTTCCTCGTTCACACCCGGTTTAAAAACGATTTCGGACGGGTCCAGATGCCGGGAGGCCCGCATGAGTTCCGTGTCATAGCCCGCCAGCGGCGAGCCACGGTAGCCTGAAATGAACCCGCCGGTTTTGAGCCCGGCCTGTCTGTCCAGCCGGGCCCGGTCCAGGGCCACACGGACAAGGGCCTGTATGCCTGTCAGATAGACCTGCCCATCGGTTGCGGCATATTTGTCCTCCAAAGTCACGGGCTGGCTCTTCGCGGGCATGTGAACGTTCATGCGGCTCCCTCCTGAAACGTCATTCCTGACGGCCGCGCCTCCGGGCAACCGTTCTTTGGATAAATATCATCCTTTTCACAGGCAATTTCTGTGCTATCGTCACGGCCAATACCCTTCCAGCCGCATAAAATTTCTCAAAACCGCCCATGACCGAAAAAAATCTCCTCGACCCGTCAGACATTCGAGTTCTTCGAGTCTTGCAGCGAGACGCGTCCTTGTCCATTGCCGAAGTTGCCAAGGAGGCCGGAATGAGCCAGACGCCCTGTTGGCGGCGAATCAAACGGCTCAAGGAACAGGGCATAATCCGGCAGATTACAGCCATTATCGACCGGGAATCCGTCGGTCTCGGCTTTGTTGCCTATTCCTTTGTAAAACTGGCTGTGCCCAGCCGGGAAAACATGGAAACCTTCGACAAGCTCGTCCATCACTGGCCGGAAGTGGTCACCTGCGAACGCATCACCGGTGCGGTCGACTACCTGATCAAGGTGGTGACCGATGACATCAAGACCTATGATAATTTCCTCCGCCTGAAGCTGCTGGATAATACGCTCGTCTCCGATGTCCAGTCCCGGATCGTGGTCAATACGGTCAAGGATACGGTTGCCCTGCCTTTGCGGGAAAGCTGACAGATAGGTCCGTCACACAGGCCGGGGGCGCATCAGGCAGGACTGAGCGCGTCTGGCCGGTCCGCCCGGCCGTTGCCGGAAGCCCCGCCCGGGCCTGACTGACCGCTTCCGGCCCCCTCCAGAACACCCCCATGCAGCAGCTCGTCAATGAACAGGGACAACAGCTGCGGCCGCCCGCTCACCCCGGCTTTGCGGTAGATGGCGTTGCACTGGGCCTTGACCGTACCGTCCGCCGTTTTGCGAATCCCGGCAATCTCCGCAATGGAAAACCCTTTGAGGCAGAGCATGGCAACGTCGCATTCCGACGGGGTGAGCGCCCAGGTTTCAAAATGCTCTTCCAGCATGCCGGCAAAGGCGCCGGACGCAATCCGGACCTGACTTTCAAGGCGCTTTTGCCGCCCCATCACCCGGCGGACCTGAAAGGCCGACGCGGCCAGGCTGACGACCAGCACGGCCAAAACCAGATTCTCAATCAGGTCATTGTCCAGAACCGGAGCCGGGCGACCTCCCAGAAACAGATCGGAGGCTTCTTCACTGACAAGAAACAGGACACAAAGGGCCTGCAGCCCGACCAGCAGCCAGGGCAAGGCAACGTTCCGGCGCAAAAAGGCAGGCATGGTATCTCCTCTGCATGGCCAGTCATGGCCTGCGTCATAATCCGTGTCTTCATCCGGGCCGTGATCCGACTCAGAGCCCCTCAGAATTGGTACATGGTTTTTGGGGAAAGGCGAGCCCGCCCTGCCCGGACCAGGGCACCCCGGCCGGCGGGACCGCAGCAGATCACGGGAGATCCGGCCAGGGCAGGCTCAGGTCAGATGTCAGTCGCGGTCTTTTTCATTCTCATCTGCGGTCTCCAGCTCCATTTCCAGAACCTGACCGGTTGAGGCATCCACGACCACTTCCATCTCCTGGCCATTCAGCGTGACCTCAGCCTCCAGTTCGCCGTCTTCGGCTTCAATGTCCTGGACCTGGTAGCCTTGCGCGGTCAAGGCAGCGCGGATTTCGTCTTCCGTAGTGCCGAGCCTGTCGCCCAGAGAGACGGCGGCCGCCGCCACGCCCATACTTGCCAGCAGGCCGGAGACGGAAAAGAAGGTGATGGCGGAAGAGGTAAACGGTGTTTTCATCGGAAAGTCATCCTTTGCTTGAAGGTCAGATCACAGCACCGGCTGAAGCACCGGCTGGCTCTGATCTGGCCCCGCAAAGGTCCGTCCTGCCATAGCTCAAAGGCTTATAAACCCGGCCTTGAACGAAAGTTTAGGCCGCTCCTCTGGGGGGTTTAGTGCAGGTTTATGCCATTGGGCCCGGCCGGGTCAGCAGGCGCTTTTGAACACGAACCGGACCGGAGCGACGGCGCTCATATCCAGCAGCGGCGCCTTGCCCACGATCTGCTCCGCCAGCAGGCGGCCCAGGACCGGCGCCAGGGTGAAGCCGTCATTGCCATGGGCGGTGTTGAGCCAAAGACCGCGTATCGTTGGGCAGGACCCGCAGAGCGGTAGAGAATCCGGCAGGCAGAGCCGAGTGCCCAGCCAGGGGGTCTGCTGCAGCGGATCGCCGAGGGGAAAGAGATCATCGGCCCGCCGCCGGGCCTGTTTCAGTACGGCCGGATTTGCTGGGGCGTCCCGCTCTGCCAGTTCAAAACCAGTGCTCAGGCGGATGCCCATTTCGGTCGGCGTCAGGGCAAAGCCGTGATCAGCATCCACCACAGGCCGGGACAAGGTGCCCCCGGTCCGGGGCTGAAAATGCATGTGATAGCCGCGCAGCATGGCAAAGGGATAGGTGACACCCAGACGCTGAAGCAGATCCGGCGACCACGCCCCCAGCGCCACCACCGTTTCCGCCCCGAAGACAAGCCCGCGCTCGCTTTCCAGAACCCAGCCGCCTCCCTGCCGCTGCAAGGTCAGGGCATCTCCCCGGATGGAGCTGCCGCCTTCCTGAACAAAACTGCGCCATAGCGCATCGGTGACCGCACCCGGATCGGAAACTGAACAGCTCTGTGGCCAGTAAACCCCCTTGCGGTCAGACGCCGTCAGCCCCGGCTCCAGCGCATGAATGCCATCCGCTGTAAGTTCGTCATAGGGAACGCCAAACACCCGCGCATAATGACGCTCGATCTCATCCTGTATCCAGGATGCCTTGCCGCGGAACAGATGCAGCCAGCCGCCTTTGCGATAGTAGCGGTGGGCATTGGTCGTCTCTGCCAGGGCCTGATGCTCTTCCACAGCAAGCGCCCTGAGCGGCGCGACCGCCCGTGAATATGCCTCCAGCCCGTTGTCCTTGCCCGCTTCCCGATAGGCTTTCAGCCAGTCCTTGTGCCGGTAGAGTGCTGGAAGGTCTGCAGATGCCGCACAGGACTGGCCACTCAGGCTGGTCAACACCTGCAAGGGGCGGCTCGGGAGCGGCGGCGGGGCGAAACCATTGCCCTTCACGATCCCGGCATGGCCAAACGAGGCCTCCTGCCCGGGATGTTTACGGTCGATCAGGGCCACGTTCACACCCAAGCGGCGCAAGTGCAGAGCAGCCGCCACGCCAGCAATACCGGCGCCCAGCACAAGAATATCGAAGGATCTCAGCGGACCGTTGAGTATTTTCATCACTTTGCCAGGCACCGGCCGGAGGCAACTGTCCAGATGGTACCGGTCTTCTTGTTCTTGCCAGCCCGCCTCGTCCTGCTTCACGTTGCGGTTCCAGAAGATTAGTTCAATGCGTACGCTAATTCCAAAATTTCGGCTGCCACCATTCGGTTTGCGCCCTGAAAGTCTGCGTTATCCCCTGTATTATCACCTTGCCCGTCCCCACCGGCGCCCGCACCGCATGGCCCCGCATGCGCCAGAAGCCGCGCTGCTTGCCCAAAGCGCGCTTTTGCCGCATCACTCTTGAACCTCAAACCAGAAAGCTGACCGCATGATTCGACACCTGGGCGCAGGACTGGCCTTTACAGGGCGCCACGGAACGGCGGCTCTGGCCGTCAGCCTGTTTATCGGCATCGCTTTGCCGGCCCTGTCCGCCTATCTGCGCCCCTATCTGGCGCTGGCTGTCTTCAGCCTTTTGACCCTGGCCTTTCTGAAAGTGGATCTTGCGGCTGTCAAACAGCGGGTGAAACGGCCCGGCCTTCTGCTGGCTGCGCTGGCCTGGATGATGCTGGGCGCCCCGCTTCTGGTTTTGCTCCTGATCAGATCGCTGGATCTTGCCCCCGGCAGCCCGGATATCGTTCTGGCCCTCTTTATCTCCACCGCCGCCCCGCCGGTGATGGCGTCCCCCGCCTTTATCTATCTGCTGGGGCTGGACGGCACCTTGAGTCTGACCCTCTCGGTCGCCGCCCTGATCGTGACACCGCTCACCGCTCCGTTCATCGGCAGCCTGATGCTCGGCCCGTCCCTGCCGCTCAGCGTCAGCGGGCTCGCCGCGCAGCTCTCCGTGCTCCTGGCCGGGGCCTTTCTCACCGCAGCCCTGATCCGCAAGCTGGCAGGCGCTGCCAGGCTTCAGCGCAGCGCCGACCATATTGGCGGGCTCAATGTGCTGCTGCTGTTGATTTTCGCGATCGCCGCCATGGACGGGGTGGCGGCCAGTTTCTGGTCAAAACCGCTCTTCACCCTGGCCGTCACCGCCCTCACCTTCTGCCTGGCCATTGTTCAGATCGCCCTGTCGCTCGCCCTGTTTTCGCCCGCGACGCGGGAAGATGCCTATGCCATTGCCCATACTTGCGGCACCCGCAACATGGGGCTGATGGTCGCCGCCTTTGGCGGCACAATCCCGGAATTTACCTGGCTCTGGTTCGCCGTCGGGCAGTTCCCGATTTATCTTCTTCCCATGTTGATGAGACCTTTTGTGCGGATCTACTGCCGGCAAAACGCCAAATCTGTGATGTAGACGGGTCTTGCAGTTAGTGTCTTCCGGCTAGTCTTCCTGCAAAGGCCCAACGGCCCTGACAAGAGGAGACGGATATGCCTGCAGATTTCACCCCTTTGAACCGGATCGCACACGCGGGTCTGAATGGCCTGGCCGGTGCGGTTCTTCTGGTGCTGTCGTCCCTTGCCGCGGCGGCCGGAGACACTGCCGGGGTCAGGGTTCTGGGGTTCAATGCGACCGGCACCTTTTTCGCCTTTGAGCAATACGGCATTCAGGACGGCTCCGGCTTTCCCTATTCGGAGATTTTTGTTCTCGATGTGATCGGGGACAGCTGGGTGAAGCCGTCCCCGTTCCGCCGCCGGGACATGATCGACGACAGTCTGGGATATGATCCCGAGGCTCTGCTCAAGGCCGCCCGTGCCGCCAATCTTGAGACGGCCCAGGGGCTGCTGGCAGCAAAGGCTATCTCCGGAAAAGGCAAGACCGTGGCCCACAATCCGCCCTCCGAACTCAGCTCCCTGCCACACAACATGACGGTTGCCCCGCGTTTTCCGCAGCTGCCCGGGGACACGCCCATGGAACTGACCCTTGCCGAATATCCGCTGGAAAATGCGGAGTGCGCCGGATATGGCGCTGCGGTGAAAGGTTTCCGGCTGACCTTTCAACAGGGCGGCACCCAGCGGCTGCTCAATCAGGACACAAGCGTGCCCGCCAGCCGCCGCTGTCCGCTCTCCTACCGGATTGACCGGATCATCACCCACTATCCGGCGGAGGCTCCGCCGGTTTTTGCCATCCTGATCCAGGTTGAAAGCCTGGGCTTTGAAGGACCGGACCACCGCTACCTGGCCATTACCGGGCGGCTGTAACCTCTGTCCGCACACAGGAGTGCGCCGCTCGGGCGCTCAAATGGAATTGCCACAGGAAAAAGGATTTGAATCGGCCCGCCGCCCGTGGTAGCCGCGCTGACACATTCAGAACGGCCGGTTCAGGACCTTTTCGGCCTTGCCCGGCCCGCCCAGCTTCCGGGAGCCAGACATGCCGCGTGACCTCAAAATCGCCCCGTCCATCCTTGCATCGGACTTTTCCAAACTCGGCCAGGAAGTTCGGGATGTGGTCACTGCTGGCGCCGACTGGATCCATCTGGACGTGATGGACGGCCATTTTGTGCCTAACATCACCTTCGGCCCGGATGTGATCTCCAAGTTGCGGCCCCACACGGACCGTCTCTTCGACACCCATTTGATGATTGAGCCGGTGGATCCCTATCTGGAAGCCTTCGCCAAGGCCGGGTCCGACATCATCACCATCCACGCGGAAGCCACCCCCCATCTCGACCGCTCCTTGCAGGCGATCCGGGACCTGGGCAAGAAGGCGGGCGTCTCGCTCAATCCCTCGACCCCTGAAACCGTGATCGAATATGTTCTGGACCGGCTGGACCTCATTCTGGTCATGACCGTCAATCCGGGCTTTGGCGGCCAGAAATTCATTGCGTCCCAGGTGCAGAAAACACGGCGTCTGCGGCAGATGATCGGCGACCGGCCGATTGATCTGGAAATCGATGGCGGCGTGACGCCGGACACCGCCCCCCTTGTCGCCGCAGCCGGAGCCAACGTGCTCGTGGCCGGATCCGCCGTCTTCAAGGGCGGTTCGGTGGACAGCTATGCGGGCAATATATCCGCGATCCGACAGGCCGCCAGCATCTGACGCAAGCAGCCGGAAGACACGTCCAGACAGCGGTGCGGCGGAGAGGAGCACTGCCCCCTTCCCACACCCGCCTGATCAGGTGTCCAACAGCTCTTCCCTAAAGGAAATCCAATCAGGTAAGCTTCCCGGCAAGACCGTTCAGGATCCGGGGGGTTATCTTGGCACATATGCAACGCAGCATCGGGCTGCTGGGCCTGACCTTTGTCGCCATCAGCGGCATTTTGGGCTCCGGCTGGCTGTTTGCGCCACTTCTGGCCGCTCAGGCCGCAGGCCCGTCTGCGCTGCTTGCCTGGGTCATCGGCGGGGTTGCCATGCTGCTGCTGGCAGCCACTTTTGCGGAAATCGCCGCCATCCTGCCGGTTGCCGGCGGCATTGGCCGGGTGCCGCATTTCTCCCATGGCTCGGTCGTGTCCATGACCATGGGCTGGACCGCATGGATCGGCTACAACACGACCGCGACCATCGAGGTCGAGGCGGTGCTGCGCTATTCGAAAAGCCTTGCCCCATGGCTCTATGGCGCGGACGGGCACCTGTCGGCCGGGGGGCTTGGGGTTGCCTGTCTCCTGTTGCTGTTGTTTACGGTGCTCAACGCCTTCGGTGTGCGCTTCTTCGTCCGGCTCAATACGGCCCTCACCTGGGTGAAGATCATCGTACCCGCCCTGCTGGCCTCCGTCATCCTGAGCTCGGACTTCCGCTTCGGGAATTTCAGCGATTATGGCGGTTTTGCCCCTGAAGGGCTCAAAGGCATTCTCTCTGCCATTTCCACCGGCGGCGTCATCTTTGCCCTGATCGGGTTCCGCCATGTGATCGACATGGCTGGAGAAGCCCGCAACCCGAAAGTCAATGTGCCGCTCGCCTTGATCCTGAGCCTGGTGATCTGCCTGCTGATCTATGGCGGTCTGCAACTCGCCTTTCTCGGTGCCCTGGACCAGGCGGACCTGTCAAGAGGCTGGGCGTCCTTGCATTTTTCCGGAGATCTGGGGCCCATGGCCTCCCTTGCAACGGCAGTTGGAGCGCTCTGGATCGTCAGCATCCTGGACAC
The DNA here is from genome assembly GCF_056160985.1 of Roseibium sp. AWQ4_290. NCBI lineage: Bacteria > Pseudomonadati > Pseudomonadota > Alphaproteobacteria > Hyphomicrobiales > Stappiaceae > Roseibium > Roseibium sp. AWQ4_290. Next base: position 45,642 of record NZ_JBSWYG010000007.1, on the reverse strand, counting down.
AAGCGCCCGGATTTCCAGTTTCGCCTCCGGCCTTGTCTCCGTCGGCTCCAATGCCCGTCTGGGTCTGGCCATGGCACAGAACGGGCTGTTTCCCAAATTCATGGAAACCTTGTCAGAGCGGGGCGTGCCGCTGTTCGCCCTTCTGGTCAATTTCGCAGTCGCTGCCCTTTTCTTCGTGCTGCTGCCGTTTCGCGAGGTGCTGGCACTCAACACCTCATCCATCGTGCTGTCCTTCGTGGTTGGACCGGTTGCGGTCCTGGCCTTCCGCCGGCTGCTGCCCGATGTGCCCCGGGCTTTCACACTTCCAGCCGCCCCCGTCACAGGCTGCCTTGCGTTTGTGGTCGCCAGTCTGATCATCTATTGGAGTGGCTGGAGCACCATGCTGCATCTGGGCATCTGCCTCGCCCTCGGCCTGGGTCTTATGTTGATCCGCAATGCCCAGGGCGGCTTTGACCGGCTCGACTGGCGGGAATCTGCCTGGCTGGTGCCCTATCTGGCCGGACTTGTGCTCCTGTCCTATCTGGGGGGCTTTGGCGGCGGCACCGGCCTTTTGCCCCTCGGGCCTGATATTGTTGCCGTCAGCCTGCTGGCGGCCGGGATCTATTGTCTGGCCAACCGGCTCAGCCTGCCGCAGGACAAGTTCGATCTTTATATGGCTGAAGAAAGACAGGACGAGGCTGAAGAATATGGGGTACCGGAGGAGACTTCTCAGGATGGCCTGCCGCTACGGCCCGACGTGTAAAGACCACTCCCGTTCCGCCTCGCCCCCGTGAAAGATGCCGTTTTTTTAAGCGCGTCAGCCACGCAATGGGGCTCGCATTGCAGCGCACAATTTTCTAATTTTGGCTTCCTAAACTGCTGCGAAGTCAGAGAAACCCCGAACATGCCAGCCCTCACCGCTCCGGATCTCGCCCCTCAAAAACACAGCGCTGCCGATGATGTGCAGGGACTGGCCTTCGGTGTCTTCACCTGTGCCCTGGGCATTGTCTTCCTGTCCCATCTGGGCTTTCTGACCGGCCAGACCGCAGGTCTCGCCCTGCTGATTTCCTATGTGACCGGCACTCCGTTCGGGATTGTTTTCTTTCTTGTGAACCTGCCTTTCTACTGGTTCACCTATAAACGCATGGGACTGGCCTTCACGCTCAAGTCAGCCGTATGTGTCACCGCTCTTTCCCTCTGCGTGGAGCTGCTGAAAAACTATATTGTCTTTGAGCATCTTGATCCGCTGACCGGCACGCTGGCCTTTGGGGCCCTCTCAGGTGTCGGCATCCTGGCCATCATCCGCCACGGTGGCAGCCTTGGCGGCGTCGGCGCCATGGCCGTGGTGTTTCAGGAGGCGTTTGGACTGAAGGCCGGATATGTGCAGCAAGCCGTCGATTTTCTGATCTTCGCCGCCGCCCTGGTTTTCTTTCCCTTTTCCATCGTCGCCTGGTCCGTCTTCGGCTCCCTCGTGTTGAATGCCATCATCACGATCAACCACCGCCGCGACCGTTATATTGCGACCTGATACCGGGGACCCTTCAGCTGTAGATCCGGCTTGGCCTCATAGCCACGTCTCTTGAAGACAGTTTTTCGGCAAGACCTGCGGGATAAAGCTCCAGGTGTTTGGCCGCCAGTTCGTCGAGCGTGATCCATTTGGCCGTGCCGTCCGTTTCATCGCTCTCTTCAAAGACGAAGCTGTCTTTTTTATAGAAGCTGTTGTCGGTGAAATGCGCATGGCACAGGAAGACGATCTCGTGGCCGGAAACGCCGTGATGCTCATAAAGATTTTCCATCACGAAATACGTGTCCAGAAGCGTGATGCGGGTTCCGAGTTCTTCCAGAAACTCCCGCTGCAACGTGTCCCGCCAGGGCTCGCCGAACTCCACCGTGCCGCCAAGAGGGCGCATGCCTTTCACCCGGCCAGCGTCATCATAGACCTCCGACAGCAGCAGCGCATCGTCCTGCCAGATCAGGGCCAGCGCCTTGACCCGGATCGTGTCTGCGGGGCGCCAAGTCTGCATGAAGATCTCCAATGGTCTGTCTGATGAGCCGCAACAGGCCCCAAAATTCACCGGCACGGGCCACATCGCAAGCAAAATCATGGCCGCCCACATTGAAGGCCACGCGCCCCTCTGCTATTCCGCAGCCAGAAACACCCTTAAAAAGAGGTTCTGTCCGCGATGATCCCGCGCTATTCCCGTCCCGACATGGTGTCCATCTGGTCCCCGGAATCCAAATTCCGCATCTGGTTCGAGATCGAGGCCCATGCCTGCGATGCGCTGGCCGAACTCGGTGTCATCCCCAAGGAGGCAGCGGCCACCATCTGGGAAAAGGGCGGCAAGGCCACGTTCGACATTGACCGGATCGACGAGATTGAGCGCGAGACCAAACATGACGTCATCGCCTTCCTGACCCATCTGGCCGAAATTGTCGGGCCCGACGCCCGGTTTGTCCACCAGGGCATGACCTCGTCCGATGTTCTGGACACCTGTTTCAACGTTCAGCTGGTCAAGGCCACCGACCTGCTTCTGGCCGATCTGGACGCGCTTCTGGCAGCCCTGGAACGGCGTGCCATGGAGCACAAGGACACGGTGTGCATTGGCCGCTCCCACGGCATTCATGCCGAGCCGGTCACCTTCGGCCTGAAGATGGCCGAGGCCTATGCGGAATTCGACCGTTGCAAGACCCGTCTTCTGGCTGCCCGCGAAGAAATTGCCACCTGTGCCATTTCCGGCGCGGTCGGCACCTTCGCCAATATCGACCCACGCGTGGAAGAGCACGTGGCCGAGGCCATGGGCCTGACCGCAGAGCCGGTCTCCACCCAGGTGATCCCACGGGACCGCCACGCCATGTATTTTGCAACCCTCGGCGTGATTGCCTCGTCGATCGAGCGGGTCGCCACAGAGGTCCGCCACTTGCAGCGCACCGAAGTGCTGGAAGCCGAAGAGTTCTTCTCCAAGGGGCAGAAGGGCTCGTCCGCCATGCCCCACAAGCGCAACCCGGTGCTCACCGAAAACCTCACCGGTCTTGCCCGGATCGTTCGGGGTTACGCGGTTCCGGCCATGGAAAATGTCGCCCTGTGGCACGAACGCGACATTTCCCACTCCTCTGTGGAGCGCATGATCGGCCCGGACGCGACCGTCACCCTGGACTTCGCCCTGGCCCGGCTGACCGGTGTCATCGACAAGCTGATGGTCTATCCGGAACGGATGATCGGCAATATGGACCGGCTGGGCGGCCTCGTGCATTCCCAGCGCATCCTGCTTGCGCTCACCCAGGCAGGTTCGTCCCGCGAAGACGCCTACCGTCTGGTCCAGCGCAACGCCATGAAAGTCTGGGACAGCTATCAGGTGGCAGGCTCGGCCTCCGTCGACTTCCAGACGGAACTGCTGAACGATGAAGATGTGCGCAAATATCTGTCTGAAGAGGATATCCGCGACCGGTTCGACCTCGGCTACCACACCAAGAATGTCGATGTTATCTTCAAGCGGGTCTTCGGCAAAAGCTGAATCAGCACCGGCCGGGACTGACACCGGGCCTCCGGCAAAAGTCCGCCCTTTCGATGCGAAGCGCGGATTGCGCTGCCGCCCCCTTGGCGGCGGGCATGGCGGCCATCTCCCGCAAAGAACTGTCCCGGCCCCGCGCCGGGACCTTTTGCGAGCGCGGCAAAAAAGCCCGGTCCCGGGGCAACAGGGGGGCAGCTTTCAAAAAAAGCTGGCCGTCTGGTTTTGACAAACCCGGGTCCACCTTGATTTAAAGGCGCCTTTGGCGGGAGATCTTCATGAAAATCGCTGTTCTGTCTGACATTCACGGCAATGTTCTGGCTCTGGAAGCCGTGCTGGCCGACTTGAAACAGGAAGCCCCCGATGTGGTTGTCAATCTGGGCGACTGCGTGTCCGGCCCGCTCTGGCCGGAAGAGACGGCAGCGATCCTTCGCGAAAGCAACTGGCCTACGGTGCGCGGCAATCATGACCGGTTCGTGATTGAGGATCCGATCGAAAAAATGGGCCCGACCGATGCCTTTGCCACCGAACGGCTGTCCGCGCTCAGCCTGGATTGGCTGAAGACGACCCGGCCCACCATCCGCCTGAGCGACGAGATCTTCCTGTGCCACGGCACGCCGGATGATGACGACCGCTACCTGACGGAGAAAGTGGAAGGCCCCAAGGGGCACCTGCCCGATGAGGACACGCTGCTGGCCGCCCTGAAAGGGGAAACAGCCCCCATCATCTGCTGCGGCCACACCCATATCCCCCGCCTGATCCACCTTCACGCCAGCGGACAGACCCTGCTCAACCCGGGCAGCGTCGGGCTGCCCTCCTATGAGGACGATCATCCCAACCGGCACAAGATGGAGGCTGGCAGCCCCCATGCCCGCTATGCTGTGATGACCCGCTCAGAAAACCACTCTGGGGGCCGCTGGAACTTTCAGGAAAAGTGCCTGACCTATGACTGGGATACCGCCAGCGCCGAGGCAGAGAAAAACGGCCGCCGGGGCTGGGCCCGCGCCCTGAAACACGGCTTTTACGGCCCGCTTTCCTAAGTATGAGCAAGGCACCCTGATGAAGATTTCAGAGACCGATATTCTCCTGATCCCCGGCTATGGAAAGACCCTGCCAGGCCATTGGCTGCTGCGCTGGCGCGACAAGATGCCGACGGCCCGGGTGGTCAAACAGGCCGAGTTGCACACGCCCTCCAAGAAGGAATGGCTGGACACGCTTGTGCGCGAGATTGAAGCCGCAGAACGCCCGGTGGTTCTGGTAGCCCATTCCCTGGGCTGCATTCTGGTCGCCCATGGCGCCCATGCCTTGAAAGGCAAGGTCAAGGGCGCCTATCTGGTTGCCCCGTCCGACTGGGACCGGGACGGGCTCGTGCCGGAGTTTGACGGCGGTGATTTCCGCCCCATTCCCCACGATCCCCTGCCCTTCCCCGCCCATCTGGTCGCCAGCCGAAATGATCCTTACTGCGGCTATGAGAGGGCCGAAGCGTTCTCAAAAGCCTGGGGCACAACCTTTCAGGATGCGGGCGAAGCCGGTCACATCAATCTGGAAAGCGGACATGGGCCCTGGCCGGAGGGCCTGATGTCCTTTGCCCATTTCATGAAACGGCTCGGCTAGAGCCTCGTGCGATCAGTCTGCACCATTTGATGCTGGACAGCAGATCCTTCGGCAAGGCGCTTCGCGCAGCGGGATGCGGTGTATCGGGCAAGCGACGCAACGCTTGCCGATGGGCTGCTTTCCATCACCCGAGGGGCCGGTCTGCTTTGCCCGCTGAGATCATTGGATCGCGCATGTGCTGGGAAACACCAAGGCGCGCGATCCGCCTCCTCAGCAGACAAAGCAAATCCGGTCAATGTTGCGCCGACGGCTTGGAACCCATCAGGGCCCCTATGCGCATGGCAACAACAAAACTGACCGGAATGGCAACAAGCGCTCCAGCAGCCGCGCTGCCCACTAGCAGCAACGGATTGAAATCCGACACCCCGAAAATACTTAAGGGCAAAAGCGCACCGGCTCCGGCCAAAGTGGGTCCAACAATAATGAAGAGAATAAGCGCCAGCTTCCACATGGGTGTCTCCCTGGTGAGGAAAACGGCGGTTTTCCGTCCGAAACCAGCACATCACGCAGGGTTTCAAAACCGTCGCAAACAGAATAATTTAGTATTTGCGAATTTTTGAATTTATATGCATTGACTCAAATCAAGCCCAGACTTGCGGGAAAACAGGCAACGCCACAAGGCTGTTGCCTGCAAAGCCGGCACGCCTTGCCCCTGTTTATACCCAGCTCAGTTGATCAATGTCCGGCCCGATCCCGATCACCTTTGAGCGCTACCTTGACCTCTTGAAGGGCCTGCCGGGCGGAATGGTCCAGCATGACAGTGTCGATGCCGTAAGACATCAGCCGGTAGCCCTGGGCAATGGCGTCTCCCACCTTGTCCGGGGAGAGACAGAAAATGCCCGCCAGCTTGCCTGCCGCGCACGTCTTTTGCGCAATTTGCGCGCAGATCTGGGCGGTCTCTTCCCCATTGGGATCAAGCGCACTGCCGCTGGACAGCGACAGGGACAGGTCGCTCGGACCGACAAAGATCCCGTCCAGCTCCTTCACCGACAGGATGTCGTCCAGCGCCTCGACCGCCTCCTGGGTCTCGATCATGGCAAAGGCAAGGGTCTGGGCATTCGCCTTTTGCAGATAGGTGTCGCTGGTCTGGCCGGACAACATGGCGGCCCGGTAGGGCGACCAGCTTCGGGTGCCGTCCGGCGGGTATTTTACCGCACGGGCAAAGGCTTGTGCCTCCGGCCTGGAATTGATCATCGGCGCGATCAGGGCTTCGGCGCCCATATCCGCCAGCCGCCCGGCCAGCGCATTGTCCCCCACCGGGATCCGCACCAGCCGGTGCGCCCCACCCAGTGCGGTCAGCGCAAAGGCTGTGACCGCCGCGTCGAAATCCAGCATGCCATGCTGCAAATCAAGCGTAACCGCCTCATAGCCCGCCCGAGCCAAAAGTTCCGGCACCATCGGCGCCGACAACAGGCACCACCCGGTGATCACCGGGTGTCCGGCCTTCAATTTCTCGGCCAGGCATTTTGTCTCTGTCACGTTATTCTCCTCCGCTTTTTACCAGTCCATCCGATTCTTGGCGGAGGCTGCAAGCCTTCCGGTCCGGCAAACAGACCCCCGATCGGTTTACCGCAGCCCCCAATTCAAATCTCTCAGTCCCGGGAGGACGAAGAGTGTCCGTTTTGGAAAAGCCCCCCATCTCCCCCCAAACCAAAAAACGCCCGCCGGGTCCGGCGGGCGCTTCTGAAATCGTTCAGGCCTTGGACCCTCCAGCGGATCAACCTTCGCTTTGAAGCTGCTCCACGGCGGTTGCCATCAGCTCTTCCATGGTGCGGCGGATCTGGTGGTCGGACTGCTCGACATTGGCCGCGTCGAAGTCGCCGCGGATCTTGCGGAACACATCTTCATCGCCCGGCTCTTCAAAGTCGGCACGGACCACTTCCTTGGCATATTCTTCGGCCTTGTCGCCTTCATGGCCCAGGAAGCCGGCAGCCCACAGGCCCAGCAGCTTGTTGCGGCGCGCGGTCGCCTTGAACCGCAGCTCCTCGTCATGCGCGAACTTGTTTTCAAATCCCTGTTCGCGCTTGTCGAATGTGCTCATACTCTCGTCTCCCGAACTGCGTTCTTGCACTGCTCCCCATATGGGGTGCCTTTGGCCTCTTGCATATCCCCGCAAGGGCAGCAAATCAACGCAGTACAGAACCGGATGCGTCAAAAGCACGGGAAAGCAGGCCCCGGCAGAAAAACAGATGATTGTACTTTTGCCCCGCTTCGGGTAAGTTCCGCGCCGCAAAACGGGGATTGCAGCCATTCGATCGCACCAGCCGATTGACCGGACAACGTTCCGCAGCAAAACTGAGCAGGTGTGCAAGTCCCGCCCAAAGGTTTCAGAAAAACACGGTAAAGCCCATGAACCGCCGCCGGCGCATTTATGAAGGTAAAGGCAAGATTCTCTACGAAGGTCCGGAACCGGGAACCCTGGTCCAGCACTTCAAGGATGATGCAACCGCCTTCAATAACAAGAAACACGAGATTGTTGACGGCAAGGGTGTGCTCAACAACCGTATTTCCGAATTTATCTTCAACCACCTGAATGCCATCGGCATTCCGACCCATTTCATCCGCCGTATGAACATGCGTGAGCAGCTCATCCGGGAAGTGGAGATCATTCCGCTGGAAGTGGTGGTGCGCAATGTGGCCGCCGGGTCCATCGCCAAGCGTCTCGGTCTGGAAGAAGGCACCCAGCTGCCTCGCTCCATCATCGAGTTCTATTACAAGAACGACGAGCTGGACGACCCGATGGTCGCCGAAGAGCATATCACCGCCTTCGGCTGGGCCACCCCGCAGGAACTGGACGACATGATGGCCCTGGCCATTCGTGTCAACGACTTCCTGTCCGGCCTGTTCCTGGGGGTCGGCATCCGTCTGGTGGATTTCAAGATCGAATGCGGCCGCCTGTTTGAAGGCGACATGATGCGCATTGTCGTGGCCGACGAAATCTCCCCGGACAGCTGCCGCCTGTGGGACATTGAAACCAACGACAAGATGGACAAGGACCGGTTCCGCCGGGATCTCGGCGGCATGCTGGAAGCCTATCAGGAAGTCGCCAAACGGCTTGGCATCATGATTGCGGCCGAACGTCCGGCCAATTCCGGCCCGACCCTGGTTCAGTGACGTAACGGTCTCAAGGCTCTGTGATGCAATTGTGGCACAGGCCGGAGACAATGCGCACCAGACATCCATAGTCAGGTTGTGCAACCTTCAGACACATTCGATAACGCCTTCTTGGAAACAAGGGGGCGTTATCTTTATGAAATTGCATATCTTTATCAGAACCGCACTGTTTGCACTTCTTTGCGGCCTGCTGGCGGCCTGTCAAACGACCGGTCTGAAGCCCGGCAGCATCCAGGCCAACTACGCACCGAGCGGCTGGACGCAAAAAACGAAAAACGGCATCACCGGATACGTGTGCAACGTCCCAAAATGCAAGTCCGCCCGAGCGGTTGGCTACGGTCCATTGCGGATTCGCGGCAATTTCGAACAGGCCATCAAGAGCGGTGAATTTTCGACGGAATTGTTCAATGCCGTTGCCAATGTCTACACCGTAGCTTCGAAGGGCCGGGAAAAATTTCGGATCACACGAAAAATCGTCCGGAAGAACTACGCGGGTTTCGACGTCAGTGCACGCTTTTCAGTCCGGACCGAAACAGTTTGGTTTAAGGGCCGGGTTATCGTTCAAGACAATCGAGCATCCGTGGTGTTTGCGATCGCCCAGTCGCAAGGGATCGCGAACAGCTACTTCAAGAGATACATGAACAACACCACAATCCGCCGCCTGCCTTAAGGGACTGGCCATAAATCCCGGCAAATCCGGGCTGGGCACTTTCGCTTTCGGGGCTCCTCGTGTATGGGGAGCCCCAAACTGTTTGTCCTTGCAGATTCTGCAGACTGTTGCCGGGAAGCCAATCATGAAAGCTCGTGTTATCGTCACCCTGAAAAACGGCGTTCTGGACCCCCAGGGCAAAGCCATCGAGGGCGCTCTTGGAGGACTCGGCTTCGGCGATGTCGGTTCCGTGCGCCAGGGCAAGGTGTTTGACGTGGAGCTGACCAGCGCCGACAAGGACGCAGCCAAAGCCGAGCTGGAGCAGATGTGCGAAAAGCTGCTGGCCAACACGGTGATTGAAAACTACGCGATCGAGATCGCCTGACTTCCGGACCCGGGCCATGGATGACGACACCCGCAAGGCCATCACTTTCATGGCCGTCAAGGCGGCCATATTCATCCTCGTGCCCGCTCTTGCGGCCGTCATAGCCGTTCTTGTCCTGCTTTAGAACTTCGGGATAGCCTCATGAAAACCGCCGTCATCGTCTTCCCTGGCTCCAACCGCGACCGCGACATGTTCCACGCCCTGGAACTGATGACGGGATCCCGGCCCGAGAGCGTCTGGCACACGCAAAGCACCCTGCCCGATGTGGACCTTGTGGTGGTGCCCGGCGGATTTTCCTATGGCGATTATCTACGCTCCGGCGCCATTGCTGCCCGCTCACCGATCTTGAAAGACCTTGTAGCCAAAGCCAATAGCGGTGTGGCCGTGCTCGGGGTGTGCAACGGCTTCCAGATCCTGACCGAGGCGGGCCTTTTGCCCGGCGCCCTGATGCGCAATGCGGGCCTGACCTTTGTCTGCAAAGAGGTGAAGCTGGAAACGGTCAACACGGCCACACGGTTCTCGTCCAAATTCACCAAGGGACAGGTCTGGCGCTGCCCGGTTGCCCATCACGACGGCAATTATTTCGCTGACACCGACACGCTGAAACAGATTGAAGACAATGGCCAGGTGGTGTTCCGTTATGCTGACGGCACCAATCCCAACGGCTCCCTGAATGACATTGCAGGCCTCACCAATGCGGCCGGCAACGTCCTGGGCATGATGCCCCATCCGGAAAACCTGGTAGAGCCGCTTCATGGCGGTCTGGACGGACGCCTGCTGTTTGAAAGCCTGAGCAGCCGGGCAGCCTGAGCTGCCAGATCCAAGTGGGGAAAGAGCCATGCGCGATCTGAAACTGGACAAAGACACGGCCAGCCAGCTTGCGGACCAGATACGGCGCTATCTGGATGAGGATCTTGATATTGGCATCGGCAATATGGACGCGCAGCTTCTGATCGACTTTCTCGGCCCCACCCTCGGCGCCCATTTCTACAATCTCGGCCTGAAGGACGCGCAAGCCCTGTTCGCCCGAAAGGCCGATGACATCGCCGATGAAATCTATGCGCTGGAACGGCCTGTCAAAGACCAGCGCTGACTATCCGGCCTGCTTTCGCTTCTGTTTGGGCGGATAGCCGAAGCGGCGGGAAAAGGCCCTGGAAAACGCCGCAGCGCTGGAAAACCCGCACAGTGTGGCGACGGCCTTGACCTGAAGTCCCGCCTCCAGTTCGGAACGGGCAATCTCCAGCCGCCAATTTGACAGATATCCCATGGGCGTGGCCCCCACCAGATCCCGGAATGTGACCGCGAACTGGGTCCGGGACATGCCTGCCGTTTCCGCCAGCTTTTCCAGGGTCCAGACCTCTGCGGGCGCTTCATGAATGGCCACCAGGGCTGCCGCCAGCCTGGGGTGAGCCAGCCCGGTCAAGAGGCCGCTTTCAACCCGCCCCTCTTCCAGCGCATGGCGCAAAAGCCGGATCACCACCACCTCGCACAGGCGCGCAAAGGCCGCCTGACCGCCGCATCTGGGCTGGGTCGCCTCCTCGATCAGCGGGATCGCAACCGCCGCCAGAAAAGGGTCTTTGGACAGGTCCACCGTCAATTGCTCCGGCAGTGCCGTGATCAACTGGCGCCCAAGGCCGGACACCGTGATATGGGCGGCGACGATCAGCGTCTCACCGGGCCCCGCCTTCGGGTCCCGGCAGCCCGCAGCCCCCCGCTCCCACCCTGGACAGAACACCAGCCGCTGAGCCCCTTCCTCGCCCCGGAAGATCATCAGATTTGCGCGGCCGGTGCCGGAGCCTTCATGCAAGGCGTTGCTCACATGCACCCGCAGCCGGTCAATGAGCGAGGACAGCCGGTCCAGCTTCCCATTGAAGGACATGCGATAGGCAACCGGCATTTCTGTACTCCAGATCAATTTTTTAGAATGTTTCTTCGTCAAGCGTTCGCTACATTAAGCGCATTGCGAGGCAAATGAAAAGCGTTGCCTGACAGAGAAAGACGTAAGCGCCCGTTGACCGGGCTCAATGTCACTTAAGAACCGCAGGAGGAAAAGATGCTTGTTCCACGCCAACAGGTTCCCCCGCTGAGCGTTCCGCTGCTGGGCGGCGGCACCTTCGATCTTGTACAGGATGCTGCCCCGTTTGCAACGCTGGTCGTTTTTTACCGCGGCCTGCATTGCCCGATCTGCGCCACTTATCTCAAAGAGCTGGGCCGCCAGACCCCCGCCTTTGCCGAAAAAGGTGTCAAAACGATTGCTCTTTCCTCCGACGGGGAAGAGCGGACCCTGCAAATGGCGGAAAAGGTCGGTCAAGAGAGCCTGCGTTTCGGCTATGACCTTCCACTGACCGCCGCGAGAGACTGGGGGCTTTACATCTCGACCGGACGCGGCAAGACCTCCATCGGTATCGAGGAACCCGACCTCTTCTCCGAGCCCGGTGTCTTTCTGGTACGGACCGATGGCAGCCTCTATTTCGCCTCGGTTCAGACCATGCCCTTTGTGCGCCCGCATTTTCAGGAGATGGTGGGCGCTCTCGACTTCGTTCAAAAAAACGACTACCCGGCCCGCGGCGAATTTACCGGCGCGGTCTGAGCAGCACCTCCAGGCCGGGCTCCCACCTCCGGTCTGGAGGCTCTGCCTGACGTTCTCAGGGCTACCCCGCCCTGTGAGGCAGCCAGAGGACCCTTGAGCACAATTCAGCAAAACAGGACACGGGGTTTGTAACCGGGCTGGTTTGAAACCAAAAACCGGAAACTGCTTTCGGGCACTGCTTACGATGGCCGTCCGTCAGACCCTTCCGCTCTTGCAAAGACGAAGGGAGGACGCCCAGAAGGGACGCTTGGCTTCCCGAAGGGCCGTCTCCCGCTCAAGCCCGATGTCCTTCAGGGCTGCATCATCCAGGTCCAGCAAGTGCCTGCGGGTTCTGTAGCGTTGAAACCAGGCCTGCACGACCCGCCAGAAACGCTTGCGCACGGGCGACCAGCGCTGGCCTCTCAGGGTCAGCGGCCTCTGAATTGTCTCTATTGAACTCATTACAGCCCCTCAAGTTAGGTAACAATATCCACATTGGACACATTGTATTGGTTCAATCATATGAATTGACTCTTTTTGAGAGGCAATATACAAAATTGTCACCATGACAAATTGGCTTCCAACAATCCCCGATGGCACAGGGCCGCTCTATATGCGCCTGGCTGACCGCATCTGCGACGACATAGCCACCGGAACGCTTGCGGCCGGGACCAAACTGCCGCCGCAGAGAGATCTGGCCTATGACCTCGGCGTGACCGTGGGCACGATTGGCCGGGCCTATGCGGTGATCCGTCAGCGCGGGCTTGTAAGCGGGGAAGTCGGCCGGGGCACCTATGTTCTTGGATCGCAGGCAACAGGCCATCTGGAGGAAGAGACCAAGCCGGCCCTTACCGAAGCATCCTCCTTTGGCAATGGCTCCGGCCACTCAGCGCCGGGTGGTGCCTCCTGGGTGCAAGGGGCAATGGCACCGCCAAGTGACAGAGAGTTTGCCGGAACGCGTATCTCTGTTCCCGCGCCCAATTCAATCCGCTTTGACAGCACCTCAGCGCCGCAGGTAGGCCAGTCGGAGGTGATCCGGGAGCTGACCGCCGAAATTACCCGGCAATCGCCTTACGAGATTGCCAGTTACACCCGCTCTGTGCCTGAGAACTGGCGCCTTGCCGGACAAAGATGGCTGACGCGCGGCGGCTGGACCCCGCCTGAAGGCTCCATCGTACCGGCGACCGGTGCCCAGGCGGCCATCATGGCCATCATAGCCGCAACCACCGCGCCCGGCGATCAGATCGCCTTTGAAGACCTCACCTACAGCTCGATTGCAAGGGGCGCCGCCCTTACCGGACGACGGCCGGTCGAGGTGGCCCGGGATGCGGAAGGCCCCCTGCCGGAGGATCTGGCCCGGGTCTGCGCACAGCGCCACCCGAAGATGATTTTTCTCATGCCCACCATGCACAATCCCACCACCCGTCTGATGGGGGCAGACCGACGCAAGGATCTTGTGGCTGTGGCACAGGAACACAATTTGTGGATCATCGAGGACGAGGTCTACGGCACGTTGCGGGCGACCAGCCTGCCGCCGCTGGCAAGCCTGGCACCGGAGCGCACCTTTCATGTCGGCTCCCTGTCCAAGGCGGTTACAGCCGGTGTGCGCGGCGGCTGGGTGTCGAGCCCCGCGTCCCATGCCCAGCGAATTTACACCGCCCACAAGATGTTGACCGGAGGGATTTCCTTTCTCCTTGCCGAACTCTCCGCCCGTCTGGTTTTAACAGGAGCTGCTGACGCGATCCGGAAACAGGTTCTGGATGAGATTTCCACCCGTCACGCACTCGCCCGGCGTTTCCTGGGCGCGTTTGAAATGGAAGCGGCCCCCGACGCTCCCTTTGTCTGGCTGAAAGTGTCCGAACCCTGGCTCTCCGGCACCTTCAAGGCCGCGGCCGCCGCCGGAAATACACTGATCGATGACGAAGATGAATTCAAATCCGGACGGTCCGGCAAGGTTCACCACCGCGTGCGCATTGGCATCACCAACCCCTCCACCCGCGGAGAAGTGATCAGCGGGCTTGAGACCCTCAAAAGCCTGATGGAAGACAGCGGCGCAGGCTACGACCGGTTTGAATAGGCAAGGCCGCTCTCAGCATAGCCAGTCCCCAGACAGGACTGATCTCCCATTGCTGCAGCCTTGGGACATTTTCTGAACATAAGTCCTTTTATCACTGATTGACTTTACAAATTCCGGAAAAGAGCTTACGTTGAGTTAGAGCCCCATCGACACTCACGTCTTCGAAAAAAACAAATAATATACTTAAGATTTTCATCTCAAAACAATGCCCCGCCAGTTATGGGGGGGGCATTGCCCAGATTTTGTCATTTTGTAAAAAGTCCTTTTGAAGCCGTTGCCATGCTCTCAGAAAACAGCTCTTCTCCGCCCCGGGACCTGACCGCGGAACGTTTGCTCATGCGGATCATGAAACTGGAGCATAGGGTCCGGGAACTCCATCAGCAAAGCATCTTCAAGGATCAGGAAATCAAGCGGCTGGAAAGCCGGATCCGTGAATGGCAGCAGATCACATTGCGGCTGCAAACGCGCGTTTCCAAACGGCCCTGACACCAAAGGCCACCGGGCATCTGCGCAGGACTGTGCAGGGAGACACAAACTTTCCTCCCTCCCCTCCCTTTTCCGGACACAATCTGCTAAATGGCGGCAACACTGCCCGCGCTTGGCTGCCCGGCCCTTCACAGCCGGTCCAGAAAGCGGCCCAATCGACTGGCCAAAGAACTGGCCAAAGAACTGGAACGTCATGATCCCGAACGACATCAAGATCACGCCCGACCTGATTGCGTCCCATGGACTGAAACCGGATGAATATGAGCGCATCCTGGAGCTCATCGGCCGGGAACCGAGCTTCACCGAACTCGGCATCTTTTCCGCCATGTGGAACGAGCACTGCTCCTATAAGTCCTCCAAAAAGTGGCTGAAAACCTTGCCGACCGAAGGCCCGCGCGTGCTGCAAGGACCCGGCGAGAATGCCGGTGTCGTTGATATCGGGGACGGCCAGGCCGTTGTCTTCAAGATGGAGAGCCACAACCACCCGTCCTATATCGAGCCCTATCAGGGCGCGGCGACTGGAGTGGGCGGCATCCTGCGCGATGTTTTCACCATGGGCGCCCGGCCGGTTGCGGCCATGAACGCCCTGCGATTCGGCGAGCCGGATCATCCGCGCACCCGCCACCTGGTCTCCGGCGTTGTTTCCGGTGTCGGCGGCTACGGCAATTCCTTCGGCGTGCCGACCGTGGGCGGCGAAGTGGAATTCCACGCCCGCTACAACGGCAACTGCCTGGTCAACGCCTTTGCCGCCGGTCTTGCCAAGACGGATGCCATCTTCCTGTCCAAGGCCGAGGGCGTCGGCCTGCCGGTCGTCTATCTTGGCGCCAAAACAGGCCGGGACGGGGTGGGCGGCGCCACCATGGCGTCTGCCGAATTTGACGATACGATCGAGGAAAAGCGCCCGACCGTGCAGGTGGGCGACCCGTTCACCGAAAAATGCCTGCTGGAAGCCTGCCTGGAGCTGATGGAAACCGGCGCGGTCATCGCGATCCAGGACATGGGGGCCGCCGGCCTGACCTGTTCGGCCGTTGAGATGGGCGCCAAGGGCGACCTCGGCATTGAACTGGATCTGGACAAGGTGCCGGTGCGCGAAGAGCGTATGAGCGCTTACGAAATGATGTTGTCGGAAAGCCAGGAGCGCATGCTGATGGTGCTGCGCCCGGCTATGGAACAGCAGGCGGAGGCGATTTTCCGCAAATGGGGCCTCGATTTTGCAATTGTCGGTGTTACGACAGACACACTGCGCTTTGTCGTCAAACATCAAGGCGATGTTGTCGCCGACCTGCCCATCAAGGACCTGGGGGACGAAGCGCCTGAATATGACCGCCCCTGGGCCGCGCCGGTCCAGCGGGAGCAGCTTTTGGCTGGCGATGTCGCCGAGCCAGCCGACTATGCCGAGGCCCTGAAAACGCTGGTGGGCAGCGCCAACGGCGCCTCCCGCCGCTGGGTCTATGAGCAATATGACACGCTGATCCAGGGCAACACAGCGGAAACACCCGGTGGAGATGCGGGCGTGATACGGGTGGAGGGCACGCGCAAGGGCCTGGCCTTTTCCGTCGATGTCACCCCGCGCTATTGCGAGGCCGACCCGTTCGAGGGCGGCAAGCAGGCGGTGGCCGAAGTCTGGCGCAATCTGACTGCCGTTGGCTCGGAGCCACTGGCCGCAACCGATAATCTGAATTTCGGCAATCCGGAAAAGCCGGAGATCATGGGCCAGTTTGTCGGCTGCATCAAAGGCATTGGCGAAGCGTGCAGGGAGCTGGATTTCCCAATCGTCTCCGGCAATGTTTCGCTTTATAACGAAACCCACGGCGAAGCGATCCTGCCAACGCCTGCCATTGGCGGTGTCGGCCTGCTGCCTGATGTAACCGTACGTGCCGGGGCGGCCTTTGCCGCTGAAGGCGACGCTATTTTGCTGGTCGGCGGCTTCGGCACCCATCTTGGCGCCACGCAGTATCTTGCCGAGATTCTTGGACGGGAAGACGGCACCCCGCCCCCGGTGGATCTGGCGGCCGAAAAGCGCCGGGGCACGCTGGTGCGCCAGTTGATCGGCGCAGCCCGGCTGACCGGCGTTCACGACATTTCCTCCGGCGGCCTCGGCGTGGCGCTTGCCGAGATGGCCATGGCAAGCGGAATCGGCGCCGTGGTCGAGATTGACGGGCCGGCCCATGCCGCCCTGTTCGGCGAAGATCAGGGCCGCTATGTGCTGACCGTTTCCCCGGGCAACGCCGATGCGGTTCTGGAAGACATTCTGGATGCGGGCATTGAGGTGCGCCAGATCGGCAAAACCGGCGGCAAGGATTTGACTGTTGACGGTATTCTCACCATATCCGTTGCAAACTTGAAAGAAGCGCACGAGAATTGGTTCCCGGACTATATGGCAAACGCCTGAGCCATATCGTCTTTTTTGACGGACCTTGAGACGAGGATTGACGTAACATGCCGATGAACGCGAACGAGATCGAAACCCTGATCAAGGACGCATTGCCCGACGCTCAGGTGGAGATCCGGGATCTGGCGGGAGACGGCGACCATTATGCGGCCAATGTTGTCTCTGAGTCCTTCCGGGGCAAAAGCCGGGTTCAGCAGCATCAGATGGTCTACGAAGCCTTGAAGGGCAATATGGGTGGCGCTCTGCACGCCCTCGCGCTTCAAACCAAGGCGCCGGACTGAAAGGGGCCTGAGACACGGCGTGCAGCGCCGCTTGCCAGACGGCCTCTTGATGTTGCGCCGGTTTGAAACACATAACAGGTCAGTTAAAAGGACATCAGATGGTTTGGCTTCTTCTCCCTGTTCTGCTCCTCCTGCTGGTTATGGAGCTCCGCGTGTGGAGAGCGGCCGCCAGACTGCTTTATCGCACCGGCCGCGGGATATTTCCCGTGCCCGCGAACCAAAAGGACGGACACTCATGAGCATCCAGGACTGGATCAAGAACGAAGTCGACAGCAACGACGTGGTGCTGTTCATGAAGGGCACACCGAATTTTCCGCAATGCGGCTTTTCCGGGCAGGTCGTGCAAATTCTCGACTATGTCGGCGCCCCTTATAAAGGCATCAATGTTCTGGAAGATGACGAGTTGCGCAACGGCATCAAGGAATTCACGAATTGGCCGACAATCCCCCAGCTCTACGTGAAGGGAGAGTTTGTCGGCGGTTGCGACATTATCCGCGAAATGTTTCAAAATCAGGAATTGCAGGGGCTTCTGTCCGAAAAAGGCATCGAAACCGCGCAGCAAAGCGCCTGACGCGCCGCTTTTCTTCAAGGCACGATTTGGCGCATGGCTTCAAGGGGCGGGAATTCCGCCCCTTTTTGCGTTTCCAGCCCGCACCCGTGCTTTCCCGCCCTTTTGCCTGTCGCAATTGTCTGAATTCAAACCGTTTTGTCCTTTGCGCTGAACGCGCTGATTTCAGGCAGCGAACGGCAAATCCGAATCACCCCGGCCCACCCGCAAAATTCCCTAACGTCAATTTATCCAAAGCTAAATCGCCTCAAAACGGGCTGAAATATGGCAACAGCTCGGCAAAATTTGCCGAATCACCTAAACTGAACTGAAGGTGAATGCGGATTTCAGAGTCAGTACAGGTGCGTTCCGCCATTCTCCGACCATACCGCAAGGCCTGTCACACCGGCAGGCCGGGACATGGGACCGGGGACGATGAACAAGTTTGCTGTTGCAACCACCTCAACACTCGCCTTTGCTCTGGCAGGGTTCAGCTACGCCATGACGGCAAGTCCGACCACAGACCGGGAGCTGCGCCGGGTTGAGTGCCAGGCGATCACGATGTTCACACCAGCCCACCGGAAAAGCGCCGAAGAACTGTGCGCCAATTATGGCGGTGTCGCTGACCGCGGCGCTGAGCCCAGCAAGGCCGGGCTTGTCATTCTCGTACGCAATCAGCCGGTGGGCGGCTTTGATGGGGACAAGACGGTCCGCTGATCCGATCATAAGTTGAGATTGGTACCACAAGACCGCCCCCCAAGGATTGAGAGCGTATCGCGTTCAACTGGCTTTAGAGCATCCTGCGCTAAGATATCAGCGCCCTTCCTCCGGCGGAGACGCCTCCAGTGAAAAGGCCTCCAGCGGATCGGCCACATTGTGCAGGTCCAGAGCTCCCAGACGATGCGCCGGGCAGCCCGCTTCCTGCTTCACCTCCCTCGAGAGGATCACTGCTGCCCCACACATCTTGCCGTGGTCGGCAAGCCGTGCGGCGATATTGGCGGCGCTGCCGATAACCGTGAAGTCCAGCCGTTCTTTCGAGCCCACGTTGCCATAGGTCACGTCCCCATAGGCAATGCCAATAGCACAGGAGAGCGGGCGCACCTCCTCTCCCTTGCCGCCTCCCTCCGGTTCGGCCAGCGCCCGCACGATTTTCTGCGCGCTGTCCGCGGCCTGCCGGCACGCTTGTGCCTGCCCGGCCCCAGCAGGAAAAATGGCCAGAACCGCGTCGCCGATGAATTTCAGCACTTCGCCGTCATGCGCATTGACAATCCCGGTGGCTGTTTCGAAAAACCGGTTCAGCACCGCCACATACTCCTCCCGGCCCAGGTCCCTTTCCAGCCGTGTGGAATGACGCAGGTCGCAGAACAGGATCGCCGCATCGATCACGTCTCCGTCGCCCCGCCGGATCTTTCCACCCAGCACCCGGGCCCCCGTGCGTTTGCCCAGATAGGTCTCCAGAAGCGTCGTTGCATTTGAGGTCAGGGCAAAGACTTCAAACAAGCGGCTGATCAGAGCAGAACATTCAAAGATCAGCCCCAGATTGGCCGTGGTGAACCCGTCCGGGTCATCACAGGCCAAGGTCAGGACGTTGATTCTGCCGTCGGAAAAGGGCAGCGGCATCGCGACATAGTCGGTCACCCCCTGCGCCTTCAGCTCCTCCATGATCGGGAAATTGAACTCATCCGGATTGGTATCCAGTTTCTGGCGCACGCCGCCCAGACCATCCGCCACATGGCGGAACGGGCTGTCCTGGAAGATCGGGCTCTCCAGAAGCTCATAGGAGGGATAGCGGATGGTCACCTCGTTCCCGTCCCGCTCCCAGATGCAATTCTGCCCAGCGATCATGGGATGCAAGGACCAGATGAGAATGCTCATGCGGCGGACGGCAACGCCATCTTCCACCAGCTTGTTGCCAAGACCGGCAATCAGCGCCTCCGGAGACTTGATCAGGCAAGCCTCCCGCAACAGCCAGTCCACCACAGGGCCGGATATGTTGCCGGCCAGCCCTTTTCCGAGAGCCGCCCCGCCATGGTCAATCCGGCTGGCCACCCCGGGCATGAACGCCACATATCCATCCACCGCCCGGCCTTCCGGCAAGGCGTTCCGATAGCACCAGGCCCCCTGTCGAAGGTCTTCGCCTGCACACCGGACCCGAAAGTAGGATGCTGTGCCCTTGAAGGGGCAAAACGTCCTGTGCGCGTCCTCCGGCGACAGGCTGGCCAGAATGTCTTCCCTAGGAAAATAGACCACCGGTGCCAGACGGGTCTCATACATGACCCGGGCACGTGTTGAGCGCGCCAGCACATGCTCTCCCCGCCAGGCGGTCACCTCGCCGGACAGCGGCTCCACCAAAATGCCATAGTCATTCGAGGTTTGTTGCACAGATAAGGGCATGGTGTCTCAGATAGGCGTGAGAGCCGCTGCTGTCCATAAGGGACCTAAGGTCAGCGGGCGGCGAACACCACCTTGCCCGCCTTGGGTCTGTCCCCGTCGTGCTGGTCCTCTTTGCGGCACAACAGGGTCAGAAAATCGGTCACAGGCACCGGGCGGGAAAAAAAGAAACCCTGGCCAAATTGCACATTCAGATGACGCAGCAAGGCAAGCTGGCCTGCATTTTCAATGCCTTCGGCGACGATCGTCACATCCATCTCACCACAAAGCGAAACAATATGCCGGACAAAAGCCCCCACCACCGACTGACGGTTGACCGACAACTCGTCGATAAAGCCACGGTCGATCTTCAAATAATCCGCATCAATCTCCTTGAGCTGATTCAGATTGGAAAAGCCCGTGCCGAAATCGTCGATTGCGACCTGTACACCTAGCGCCTTCAGGTACTGGAGAGACGCAGCACTGTCACTCTTGTCGGTCACACTGGTTTCCAGAAGTTCGAAAATCACCTGCACCCCAAGCCGCATCAGCTCTTTCAAGGCTTCGCTGTGCTTCAGGCGGTCAAAGTTGGCGGCCGACAGATCCGTCGGGAAGATGTTGATGGCCACGCGGAAATCCTTGGGCAGCGTCTCCACACCGCGCAAGTCGTCCAGAACACAGTTGAAAATGCGTTCGGTGAACGACCAGGTTTGTCCTGACGCCTCCACGACCGGAATGAACACGGCCTGCGAAACCGGGCCCCGCGAATCGGTAAACCGCGCCAGAACTTCGCAGCCGATGATCTTTTCACTCTGCAAATCAACAACCGGCTGATAGTGGCAATGGAAGCCCCACCCACCCTTTGCCGTCAAAGCCCGTCTTACACGGCCCTGCGGGCTGAGGCGGATTTCAGCCTGTCGCACAGACTTTCGAAACACAATCCAGCCGAGCAGCAGGGACAACAGCAGGCTGGGCGTCAGAAATACGGCGTCCTGCAACAGAAGTTGCTGAAAAGGCAGGCCAATGAGCATGCACATGAGCGTACCGGGAACACAGACTTTCGTGACAATTTTCTCCGGCAATACGAAAACGCCTTGGTTTTCCAAATAGTCTTGATAAAGGCCCCGGTTGCCGAAGCCATGATGCCGGAAACTGCCGTCAAGGTTCTGGACGAACATATGCCAGTCCTGATCCGCGAAGGTTGCCCTCATAATGTCGGTATCCATGATCAGGCCAAACCGGCCTTCCCGGCTCACATGATGCTGATTTCCGTCGGGCAGGAACGAAAGCTTCGGCTCGTTCCATAACATCCGGTCGGGGTATCTTGGATTGACGAGAGGTTTCTCGGAGATCTTGTAAACATCAGGCAATCTGCCGATTTGCGCTGTGCATTCGATGGTCCGGCCATCTTCTTTGAAAACCGCAATATCACGCAGCATATAGTGGCGATAGACTTGAGCCCGCAGCAGCATCAGCGTGCGCGCAGAACACGGGGTGCTGTGGTGACCCTTGAGCAGACCATGCACCTCATCGGCAGTCGTCATTGCCTCAAGAACATTGGTCTTGAACCGGGCCCCGATCCGTTCAAGTTGCAGGGTTTCCAGATAGATGAGGCTCTTGAGCGACAAGAACACGGCCAGAGCCGCCACGCCCACACCGAGCAAGGCCGACAGTCCCCAATACCTGTTTCTGCCATGTATCGCAGCGCTTACGCTCATGAAGGTCTCATTGAGATTTTTACGTATACTTCTTTGAAACCGAGTTGAGCAAACCTGACAAAACAGCCTCACCCAATTGCACGAATCTAACACTATCGCACAAACTGAATATATTGAATTAATTTCAAAACGAGACATTGGAACTTAGTGACTTCTTACTTAAGATGCCGCAAGTTTCATCTTGAAAAGCAACCAGAAATACAACCCTTGATATAAATTTCAAATTTTTGCATTTGTTGATTTTGTGTATTTTTTACAGGTATCGATCCCGGCAGTTCAAAAAACACCACTGCACTCGGCGACATGGCACCGTATTTCTTAAAACAGGCCCTCACCGTCCCCAGACCTGCGACGGGTGCCGGCAAAGATAATGTAGCGGCGGTCAGGCGTTAAACGCCCGTTCCGTTCACTCCGCCGCAAACAGCTTTGCGGTCATGGCAAGGCTGGCGCCGCAGGGATCTTCCGCTTCTCCGCCCCCGTCCAGCACCTGCCCCCCGGCCGGGCGCAGAGCGGCGAAATCATAGAGCTGGCGGTCCAGAAGATGCGACGGGCGGGTGTGGCCAAGCGCCCGGGCCATGACACCAAGCCGGCCCGGATTGTCCTTTTCCCAGCCCTGAAGCATGCGTTTGACCTCTTCACGCTGCAGGCCATCCTGGGAGCCGCACAGGTTGCAGGGAATGATCGGAAAGCCCATCCCGTTGGAAAAGCGGGCAATATCGCTTTCAGACGCATAGGCCAGCGGACGCAGAACCAGAAGATCACCTTCGTCATTGACCAGCTTCGGCGGCATGGAGGCCAGGCGGCCGCCATGGAAAAGGTTCATAAAGAAAGTTTCCAGGATATCATCCCGGTGATGACCCAGGACAATCGCCTCGCAGCCCTGCTCGCGGGCGACCCTATAGAGAATGCCCCGGCGCAACCGCGAGCATAAGGAACAATAGGTCCGGTGCGCCGGGATCTTGTCCGTAACAATGGAATAGGTGTCTTCGCGCACGATGATGTGCTCAATCCCGTTGTCCTTAAAAAATTTCGGCAGAATATCCGCCGGGAACCCGGGCTGGGCCTGATCCAGATTGCAGGCGATCAGATCAACCGGCAGCAGACCCCGCCATTTCAGCTCGATCAGCACCGCCAGCAGCGTGTAGCTGTCCTTGCCGCCGGACAGGCACACCAGCCATTTCGGCCGGGTCTCGGCGGACGCCTCCCTGGACAGCATGCCAAAATCGCTGATGGCCTCCCGCGCCTGACGCAACAGCCGCTTGCGCAGTTTCTTGAATTCAACACTGGACGGCGCCCCACGCAGGAGGGCCGGAACATCCGAGTCCGTGCTGGCGGCAATGTCATTCATACGGCAGGCCTTGACGTTTCATTAGAACGCGATGCGTTGATGTATCCGATTGCGCAGCCAAGGCCAAGCCCCCGGCCGCCTCAATGCCAGCTGGCGGCAGGGGGTGCACTCTCCCGCGCGCGCGGGATTGGGTGTAGTCTTGGGTCTGGCTGGGACGAAGATACGCAAAAGCACATTCAGGAGGAGGATCGTGCAATGACCGTAACACTCGACATTCAGCAACCGAGCCCGTTCGATTTGGTCGGCGCAACCATTTTGATTGCAGGCAACGCGGCCGCGTTTGAAGGCACCTTGAGCATCCGGGTGTCGGATGGACATGATGAATTCACGTCCTTTGCCTCTGTCGGCGCACTCGGTCTGCGCCAGTTCCAGGCCTCTATCGACATCCCGGGGGTGAACGGCCTTCAGCTCAACCGGCTGTTCCTGACCCTGGCGGACGACACGGGCAATGAAAACGGGCCCTCTGTGGTGATCCCGATACTGTTCGGCCCGAAAATCCTGACCGGATACCGGGGCTGGCAGCCCTATACGGTTCAGCCAGGAGACACCTTGACCCAGATCGCCCTGCAACAATACGGCACGCCCGATTTTCAACCGCTCTTTGAGGCGAACCAGCATATTCTGTCCGACGCGGACACGATTTTTCCAGGACAGGTGCTCAGAATTCCGCGCAGCGACATTTGAGAAATGCGCGCCCAATGAGACCTGCGCCCAAGAAAAAGGCCCGCCAGAAGGCGGGCCTTTCAAGAACCATATTCGGCGCTGATCAGCGCGAATAGAACTCAACCACCAGGTTCGGTTCCATCTGCACCGGGTAAGGCACATCAGAAAACGCCGGAATGCGGCTGTAGGTCACGGTCATTTTGGCGTGGTCCACATCCACGTAATCCGGCACGTCCCGTTCTGCGGACTGGACAGCTTCCAGAACCAGAGCAAGCTGTTTGGACTTTTCGCGGACTTCGACAACGTCACCCGGGCGCAGCTGGTAGCTCGGGATGTTGACGCGCTTGCCGTTGACCTTGATGTGGCCGTGGTTGATGAACTGACGGGCCGCAAACACGGTCGGAACGAACTTGGCACGGTAGATGATCGCGTCGAGGCGGCGCTCCAGCAGACCGATCAGGTTTTCCGACGTATCGCCTTTCAGGCGGGACGCTTCCGCATAGACCTTGCGGAACTGCTTTTCGGAAATGTTGCCGTAGTAGCCTTTCAGCTTCTGCTTGGCGCGGAGCTGAACACCGAAGTCGGACAGTTTGCCCTTTCGGCGCTGACCGTGCTGGCCGGGGCCATATTCACGCTTATTGGCCGGGCTCTTCGGACGGCCCCAGATGTTCTCGCCCATCCGGCGGTCGATTTTGTACTTAACGCTATGGCGCTTAGACATCGCGGTTTCCTTTGAATTCGCGTTGTTTTTTCTAAAAGGAAACGCGCCCTCCTTTATCCTGCGCAGCTCTCGAAAAAGAGGCTGTTCGGATCGACAGGGACCCAGCTAGACGGCGCCGGCCGGATGCCCACGGGTGCGTAGTGCCGGGAGACAATCGCCTTCCGGACTGCGCGCTCTTACAGTGCTCCTTAAAAAAAGTCAACGGCCAGCCTGCCCCCTTGCCACCCCAGGCTTGATTCCTGCCTCGATTCGGTGCACGTAACGGCAGCTGTGAAATGCGCAATTTCTGCCAGTCGTAGAAATACAAACCTGCGTGCCGGGTGAAATTGCAAGTGAAACACAACGGCAACCACCGGAATTTGATTAACAATCTGAAAATTCAGACATTTGAATTTACCTCGACTGCAACCATTTATATATACTCAAATTTAATGCATACATTCAGGAAATATTAATCGCGATTTTTGACAATGACAATTAAACCGCGGCCAAGGCTAATATTTGCAGACGCTTCATAAACAGCGCATTATCCTAACGCCTCCGGACAGAAATGCCCGACTTGGTGGGAAGAGTGAGAATGACAACGGAACTGAAGACAACTCAAGCAACAGGACCGGATTCAAGCCGCACACATTTGCGTTCCGTTGAGGACATGATTGCGATCCTGGACTACCGGCTGCAGCCCATCGTCGACGCTGGCACCGGAGTTGTCTACGGTTATGAGACCTTGATCCGCGTGGACGGCCAGGACGAGCCGCATCATGCGGATACCCTCTATGACCTGGCTTTTGCACGGGGCTTCCTGCCCGAATTGGAAACATCCTTGTTCGAACGCGCCCTTCTGACCTTCAAGGCGTTGCGGATTGCACAGGGCACCAAATTGTATTTCCGGCTGGATGGGCGGGGGCTCGGCATCGACTCTCAAGACCCCCGCTTGCAGCTACCCTCCATTGCTGCCCGGTCGGGCGTGCAGGCCAACCAGGTCTGTATCGAATTCTGCGAACGGGACCAGCACGGCTTCACAGACCTGATGCAGGAGGCGATCGGCACCTTGCGCCAGCTTGGCTGCCTGATTGCGCTGGATGATGTTGGCCGGGGCTCTTCGGAATTGCGCCTCATCTACGAGCTTTCCCCCGACTATCTGAAAATCGACCGGTTGTCGCTGGAGGGGATCGACAGCGACCCGCGTCGCAAGCTCTTCGTGACCACCGTCGTCAATCTGGCCCATGTGCTGGGCGCCCGGGTGATTGCGGTCGGAATTGAGACCGAACGGGAATTCAAGGCCTGCCGGGATGTGGGCTGTGACATGATCCAGGGGGCTTATGTGGCCCCGCCCTTTGAGGGGAGCGCCTCGGCCAAGCTCTTCTACGATCACGTCCGGGCCCCCAGCAAGGGGCAACTGCATCGGGAAGAGCAGAACCGCATTCGCAGCGAATTGCTGCCCTTCCCGGCGATCCAGTTCGATGCCACGCTGGCCGAACTGCTGGAAATGGTGGTTCACAATCTCGACGGCACCGTCATTCCGGTTCTGGATTCAAACATGGAACCGCGCGGGCTGATCCACGAACGGGACCTCAAAGCCTATCTTTATGCGGGCAGCCAGGAAGAGACGGGCGAAAGACCGTCTCTCGACATTCCTCTGCAGTCTTTCGTGCGCCCATGCCCGATTGCCGATATCGATTCCAACGCCGATATGCTGCTGGTCACCTTCGCCTCGTCGATCAATTCCGATGGCATCATCATGACGGAGAATTTCCGCTATGCCGGGTTCCTGTCAGCCACATCTCTCCTGAAGATCATTCACGAGAAACGCCTTCAGGAGGCCCAGGACCAGAACCCGCTGACCCGGCTGCCCGGCAACAGCGCGGTGTCGCGCTATATTTCCGATGTCGCGCGCAAGAGCCAACTGGACCGGCATCTGTGTTACCTGGATTTCGACAATTTCAAGCCGTTCAACGACACTTATGGCTACAAGCAGGGCGACCGCGCGATCATCCTGTTCGGAGAGCTGCTGCAACGCCACCTGTCCGGCTCCGATATCTTCCACGGCCATATCGGCGGTGATGATTTCTTCACCGGGATCCAGAACACCGACCAGGAGGATGTGGCCGATCGCATGCTGAAGCTCAAACAGGCGTTCCGCCTGGACGTGGAGAGTTTTTATGAAGCCGAGCACAGGGAACTCGGCTATATCGAAGCTCAGGACCGGTTCGGCACCACCCGGCAATTCCCCTTGCTGGAATGTTCGGTTTCCATCCTCAGCCTGCCCCAGGGGCTAACGCTGCGCCCGAACGAGCTGAGCGAAGAAATCGCCGAACTGAAGATTGCCGCCAAACATTCCAAGACTGGCCTCGTGCTGAAGAAACTTCGCGAAGACGCGTCTTAGAGCCCGATTTAAGAGTAGTTGAGTGACATCATCCCAGGGCATCCGATCCTCCACATTCTTGTCAGAAGTGTTGCATCACAACCCTTGGATATCACTCAACTACTCTTAAATCGGGCTCTGACAAACTGAAAAGACTCCTTGGATCCATAACCACACCTCCGTCCATCCAGTGAATCAGAGATTACGCTCCAACGCGAGGTTTTTGCGGGCGTCCAGCTTTGCGGCATTCATATCCCTCGCCGCAACGATCCTGTGGCTCAAGTGAACGTCAACAGACCCTAGTCACATAAGAATATTTTTGTGTTGCAGTTGCGCCAACATTGACGGGTCCAATTTGTCGAGAAACGGTCAAACTCCCAAACTGTCCATAATCAACAACCGGACCAAGATCATCTTCTTTATAATAGTCAGTAGGATTTTTAGAACTAAACCTATTAGTAAAACTGCCGCCCATCAGAATCTCCGAATCAGTTCATTAATTATGTTCCGCGCATACTCTCGAACATTCTTTCCTTCTAGTTTTTTGTAGGACTCCCCATAGAAAAACAAAGAAATTGCATCCAGTACACACCTATAATTCTGATCTCTCGCAGAATTACTCGTATTGTTTACACCAACCGTTATTGGCCAGTCTTTAAATGGAAGGATAAAGACCAGGCACACATCAGATTTTCCCTTGAAAAAATCCGCCTCCTCTTGCGTCATCCCGGGGAGAAAACGTTTCACTTTGTCTAAATTTACAGCACCGCCAACCAAGTAATCAGCGCCAGAAAGAAAAATAAAATTTGCCGCGTTATTGTTTTCTGTCGAAAATTCTCCGAAAAATAAATAGGTCCAGATAATTGACCTCATAAAATCCTCGATTTCATCGTCCTCAAAGCTTGAATAAGGCTTTATTGGGCGGATTCCGTTTTCATTTGCAGCAAGTGCAAAACTGGAAAATGCAAACGTAATTGCTGCGACGCAAAGTGCAAATGCGAAGTTCAAGTATCGAAATTGTTTCATGATGTTCTGCTTTTAATTCCGTGAGATCTTTCGAACTGAAAAAATCGAAGTGAGATCGCGCGAGCCTGAGCTAAACAGCTTCAACATAATTCCCCCCAACTGTATTCATCCCAAAACGACGGAAAAACTGGTCGCTTTCTGCCGCGCTCATGCCATTAGTAACGTGGACCAGAATATATAGCTGCAGAGCCGTTCTTTAGTCCACAGGCGGACCGCCTGCATCAGCCGGAGGGCAACTTTACCTGCGAGCATCTTCCCGGAGAGCTGCCGGCTGATATTCAACGTCTGCACCGTCGCAATCAGCGCTCCAGACCCCAGGAAATACTCCCCCGCATGAACCGAGGCAAAGCCGTAGAGGCCATCTTCTGCAAGTGGCTTACTGCCGACTGGAACAGCATAGATCAGCCCGAACCGGTTCGGCTGTGCCATCGCCTTGTCGAAAATCGCGCGCGCTTTTGCTCCGGAAAACGGAATGTCACAGCCTTGCTCACCGAGTTCTGTGCAAACCTTCCCAACACAAAAGAAAAAATTACATCTCCGACACTCATACAGCAAAATCTTTCAAGAATAATTTGCTTATCAGCACCTTATTTTCACGCGAGCGAATAATATTAAATTTATATTTCAAATGTATTTTTTCAATATAATAATCTAAAATGTCTATTTTTACTGATGTTAAATTATTTTGTCTAAATTCACCCCTTACCTTTGCCTTTAGGAATTCCACATTACATTCTTTTACGGTCAGAATATTTGAACTCCTATCAAGATCAACGGTCAATTTCGAGTTAGAATATAATCGAAACCAAGAAAATAGAATAAAAGAAGTAAAAATATGGACAAAACCAATCTCATTAGCGTAACCGTTGAAAAACGATACGATGAGTACGATCACCGACATTAGAAAAAAATAAGAAAACAACTTGAAACCCACACCTGGAAACCTTTGCCTTAGCACCGTATTGGTTATATTTTTGTTTGTTATTTTCACTATATAAACACCTCCCTCGTGAAGCGAGGCAAAACCGTAGACACCGTCTTCGGAAGGCGGTTCCCCTCCTCCCGGCACGGCATAGATCACCCCGAACCTGTTCGGCTGTGCCATCGCCTTGTCGAAATTCGCACGCGCTTTTGCTTCGGAACACGAAATGTCGCGGAAGATCGCCTTCTGATGCGCCGGCAAGATAGGCACCCGCGCGGAAATCAGCCGCAGACCCGTCCTCCAACCGGACTACCATATTTCCTTTGGCCCGCGCCATATCTGCCGCGCCCGCCAAACGACCTGGCATCCTGCGCCGCGCCGCTCACCTGCGCAGACAGTGCCGTTTCGCCTGGACGTGGAGAGCTTTTATGAGGCCAAGCACAGGGAACTCGGCTATATCGAAGCTCAGGACCGGTTCGGCACCACCCGGCAATTCCCCTTGCTGGAATGTTCGGTTTCCATCCTCAGCCTGCCCCAGGGGCTAACGCTGCGCCCGAACGAGCTGAGCGAAGAAATCGCCGAACTGAAGATTGCGGCCAAACATTCCAAGACTGGCCTCGTGCTGAAGAAACTTCGCGAAGACGCGTCTTAGAGCCGGATTTGAAAGTAGTTGAGTGACATCATCCCAGGGCATCCGATCCTCCACATTCTTGTCAGAAATGTTGCATCACAACCCTTGGATATCACTCAAGTAGTCTTAAATCGTTTCTTAAGAAGGGAAGAATATTTACTTTACATCATTTAGCGCACTTTTTCCTAATTTTATCAATCTTTGTAAGGATCGCGGGCTCTAAATCACCCTTCATTACAAGCGATAGTTCGAATTTGTCATAAGAAACAATCTGAACGCCATTGCATTTTAAGTATTGGGTTTTTGATTTACCTTTTTGCGAGAGCCCATAAAAAGAAATACTCTTGGTTGCACCATTACCTCCGTATAAATCTACACGCTTTATTTCATCCAGAAAAATACTTTGCTCCACCCTAGATACAGCTTCTGGATGATTGCAGGTAGAATTTTGCTGTATGATTTTTAGTAAACACTGATTTATTTTGACTGTATATTTTGCATTTCCAAAGGTAAACATTGATTTTTCTATCAACTTACTCAACCCCTCGAAATCATCAGAACTCTCGACCGAATTCGTTTCTTGAAACAAATACAAAACAGTCAACAAAAACAAAAATGCAATTTTTCTTTGGTGAACCATCAAAAAAGCCCCTTTTTAACGCTCCAATGCACAAATACCTCGAGTAAAATTAGATTTTTGACCTCATGCGCTATCGAAATAAAAAATCCGGATATCAAGCATGGCATCCAAAACGCTCCAGTTTCGAACTTTCGCACTCAAGTAATTCCACTCCAACCTATTTTTATCTACTAAATTTGATCAAAAGCACTCGAAACATAGAGAACCTCAACATATTTCCCCCCAACTGTATTCATCCCAAATCGGCGAAAAAACTTGTCACTTTCCGCCGCGCTCATGCCATTGGTAACGTGGACCAGAATATGGCTGCAGCGCCGTTCTTTAGCCCACTGGCGGACCGCCTGCATCAGCCGGAGGGCAACTTTACCTGCGAGCATCTTCCCGGAGAGCTGCCCGCTGATATTCAACGTCTGCACCGTCGCAATCAGCGCTCCAGACCCCAGGAAATACTTCCCTCGCATGAACCGAGGCAAAGCCGTAGAGGCCATCTTCTGCAAGTGGCTTACTGCCGACTGGAACAGCATAGATCAGCCCGAACCGGTTCGGCTGTGCCATCGCCTTGTCGAAAATCGCGCGCGCTTTTGCTTCGCAAAACGGAATGTCGCGGAAGATCGTGTTCTGATGCGCTTCACGGGCGAGATAGACACCAGCGCGATAGTCCGCCTCGGACCCGTCCGCCAACCGGACCACCATAAAGTCCCGGATGCGCTGAAATTCTTAGAAGATAGATCATGATTATATTTTATAGTTTCCGCATGGATATATTTCTCATGATTACTTTTAATCATTTTGCGCAATCCCTTCGAATTGATTCAAGACTGTTCATCAAATTACGGTCTAAATCGCCCTTTACGAGAATTGAAAACTCGCCATCGTCATAGGAAACAACGCGCTTACCGTCACATTTTGTATATATAACTTTGGATTTACTTCTATTTTTGCTTTTTAAGAAATCTATAATTCTATATTCTTTGCGGCTACCTAACAATTGCAAATGATCGATTTCATCAAAAAAAATACTCGTTTCGACTTCGGAAACAGCGTCAGAATGCTCACAATCCGTGTTTTTTCGAGTAATTCTTACTAAACAATGCTTCGTCTCGATTGAATATTTTTCATCACTAAATATGAAAATCGACTCTTCTATCTTCCTGCCCAGATCTTTTGGATTTACTGATTCAGCAAAAGCAATTGGTGGCAGTAGAAACAGAAACGCACTCAATAAAATCGCGTATTTTTCTCCACAAAACCGCACCATTAATCTCCAGTTCGTTGTATTCTCTAGATGTCTAAGAGCCCAACTCGAAAAGAGTTGAGCGGTTTCAGTAGGTTGTGATTCAGTTCTGTTGCCAAACCGAACGGAGCCCCAAATGCCTTGGACTGAAACCGCCCGCCTGGAGTATCGGCGCAAGACGACGCGCTCTGCAAGTGATTTGACCGACCGGGAATGGGAGTTGATCGCGCCCTTCATGCCGCCGCCCAGGCGGCTCGGACGTCCTCGCACGACCGATCTGCGTGAGGTCATGAACGCGATCCTCTATATGGCGACGACGGGTTGTCAGTGGGTTCAATTGCCAAAGGACCTGCCGCCCTATTCGACGGTTCAACGTTATTTCTATGATTGGCGCGACAGCGGCCTGTTGCAGACGATCCGCTTCCACCTTGTCATGGACACGCGGGAACTGGAGGGGCGCGAAGCCAGCCCGACGGCCGGCGTGATCGACAGCCAGAGCGTAAAAACTACGGAAAGCGGTGGGGTTTGCGGATTCGATGCCCCCTCTCAGCGATGCTTCGCTTCGCCTGCCGGGCGATGGGTAAGAAGGTCAAGGGACGCAAACCGCATATTGTCGTCGATACCATCGGCCTCATGGTTGGCCTGGTCATTCATGGCGCCGATATTCAGGACCGCGACGGCGCTCCCGCCGTGCTTGCTTCCATCCGCCGGTCCTGTCCGTGGCTGCGGCACATATTCGCCGATGGGGGCTATCAGGGGCCGAAACTGCGTGGTGCGCTCGAGCGGGTCGGTGAATGGACGGTGGAGATCGTCAAGCGATCCGATACCGCAAAGGCTTTTGAAGTGTTGCCCCGCCGCTCGGTCGTCAAACGAACATTTACTTGGCTTGGACGCTGTCGGCGACTTGCAAAGGATTGGGACAAATCCATCGCCTCAGCCGAGGCATGGATCAACGTCGCCCATATCTGACTCACAACCAGACGTCTCGCAAGGTACTGCTATTATTCATAGAGTTTCGAGTCGGTCTCTAAGAGTAAATTTCAGTTTCAATCATTTGACGCCCCAAAGTAGTAGTCTACGGCCGCATCGACACTTTCGACACAACTCTTACTCTCTAGTAATTTTCTATCATATGGAAGCCTTACAATATAATTCACCAATCTATGTTCGTATGTATACTTTGCGATAACGCAAACCTCATCACCAACATTTAATTTATTTTCCTCGTTTTCATCCGAGGCAAATGTTTTTTCAAGTTCCTCTATAAATTCCAGCTCACTTTTTTCCAATGCAATGCTGTAACAATTGAAAATACGCCCGTCAGACCCGGCAAACAACATAGTTTTTCGCGCTTCCATCGAAATTAATTTAGATAATTTATTTGCATACCACGACCATTTTACTGAGCATACTTTCTCTTCATTTGCTGAGGCGAATTGAGCCGATAGACTGTCCATCAAAAAGAAAGAAAGAAAGAGTTTGAATAATGCTACTTTCCAATTCTCTTTTTTTATTTTCATTCTACACCCGATTTCTCATTTGAATTTCCCGACACAGTAGTGGTTGACAAAAATCAAAGATTTTTTTGACGGTTGCCATCTCATTTTGCTAAACGGAAGATGTATGAACTCTTGGATCTAGATAGAAGTTAGTCTTGGATTCCAAACGAGCAACAAGCCAACAAGTATCTGAAACCCTCCGTCACAAGAACTAATTACTAAGACAATCTGGAAAATTGCACTAAATGTTCAGTCACACTTTCCGTGGGCCCGGACAGATCACACCCGCTTCTGCCCGCCTTGCCCCAAGCCCCTCTGCTCACCCGAAACCGCCCCTCGCCTCAAGGGACGGCTAACGGTCAGAACTACCAGACGGCACCCCTCCTAAGCTTAACCAAACCTTAGCAATAGTACCAAACTGCGTACAACCGGAATTGTTCGATTTGCGGTTAGATTTCAAACTGACGTAGCGACGTCTGAGGGATGGTTGGTATGCGTTCGGATTGACAATTGTGTCACGAATTCTTGTTCATCCTTATCGTCAGGCGCCAACGGCTTCAACAGAGTGGGAGTAATTCAAATCGAAAAGAGTTGAGTTCTTAAAGCCATGTCAGCGCGTCAACTGAAGCCCGAACCCTGCCAGAAGCCGTTGCAGACCAGCATCGCTCGGCTTTGAGGTGAACACCGCCTCATCCGGCAAACCATGCCCCGTGGGAGCGGTCTTGCCCGCCAGAACACGCACCAGCTGCCGGGCAATGGCCTCAGCCGGGTCCAGCCAGTCAACCGGCCAGGGGGCTATCTTGCGGAACCGGTTGGCCAGAAACGGGTAATGGGTGCAGGCCAGCACCACGATGTCGGTCCGCCGGCTGTCCTGCTCCAGAAAACAGTCTGCGACTTCAGCGTGAAGCTCTGCATCCGGGACGGTGTTGCCGCGCAAATGCTGTTCCGCCAGTTCCGCAAGACGGTCCGAGCCCACCAGCCGCACGTGGCATTGGCCCGCAAAACTCTCAATCAGGGTCCGCGTATAGGCCCGGCGCACGGTGCCCGGCGTCGCCAGAACGGAAATCAGCCCGGAGGAGGTACGCTCCGCCGCCGGTTTGATTGCCGGAACGGTGCCCACAAAAGGCGTTTCAGGATGGGCCGCGCGCAGCGCCTCCCCCGCCAGGGTGAAGGCTGTGTTGCAGGCGATCACCACCGCTTTGGGCCGGTGGATCGCGATAAGGTCAGAAAAAAGCGCCAGCAAGCGGGCTTTCAAGTCTGCTTCCGGCCAGCGGCCAATCGGGAACGCGGCATCATCAGCCACATAAAGCAGGCGCTCATAGGGCAAAAGATAGCGGGCTTCGCGCAGAACCGTCAGGCCGCCAAGGCCGGAATCAAAAATCAGAACCGGCGCCTGCCTGTCCACCACCGGCCCTACTCCCCGCTGCCGTCCGGGCCACCTGCCCCGCCCCGGTCCTTGCGCGGCCGGGTCTCGCGCTTTTCCAGCGAGGCGATCACACCGCGCAGCGCGCGCACTTCCTGCTCCGTCAACTCCGCCTTCTGGAAGATATTGCGCAAGGTGCGCACCATATGCGGGCGGCGTTCCGGCGGACGGAAAAAGGTCGCGTTGTCCAGCGCCCCTTCCAGATGCTCGAAAAAGCGCACCACATCTTCCTTTTTCGCCGGAGGATGCTCGTCTTCCGACAACAGGAACGGCAGCGCGCCGGAGGTGGCCGTCTTTCGCCATTCATAGGCGCAGACCAGCACGGCCTGGGCAATGTTCAACGAGGCGAAATCCGGGTCGACCGGCAGAGTGACAATCTCGTCTGCCAGCGCGATTTCCTCATTGTTGAGCCCCCAGCGCTCCCGCCCGAACAGATAGCCACTCGCATGGCCTTTCCGGCCGAGGTCCACAACCTTTTCAGCTGCCTCATCGGGACCGCGCACCGGCTTGGGCACTTCCCGGGAGCGCGCGGTGGTCGCATAGACAAATTGCAGATCGGCGATGGCTGCCTCGACGCTGTCAAAGACCTGCACCTTGTCGATCACATGGTCCGCCCGGCTGGCCGCGGCCCGTGCCTTGTCGCTCGGCCAGCCGTCCCGCGGATTGACGATCCTGAGATCCACCAGCCCGAAATTGGCCATGGCCCGCGCGGCCGTGCCGATATTCTCCCCCAGTTGGGGCTCGCACAGGATCACCGCAGGCGGCCGGACCGTCACGGCCCTGGCTTCGTCTCTGATAAATGCATTCTTGCTCATAACGCGGGGTTTAGAGCATTTTGAGCGCCAGGAAAACGGTTGAGACCGGTTTTCACCCGGCGCTCCTTCTATCTCCCTGGAGAGATCCACACCGCCGTATTTGTGATCCCTGCGCATGAAAGGAACCCAGCCCCGCTCACGGGCTCGCAAAAAGGCTGCGAAGTGCTCGGTCCCGGATCTCCGCTTTGCTGCGTCCGGGACGGCAACAGACCCCAAAGGCCGATACAGATCCGCAAACGGACTGCCTGACCTGAGCTGGTAAATGGAAACGGCAAACCATAAAAGCCTGCTGATGCTCAAGAATTTGCCGGTCCCGCCTGTTGCGGGACCGGCTTTTTCGGGAAGGCGAATGCGTCAGACTTTTGCGGGCAGACCGGTCAAGTAGCCGACGGCCGCCCCGAGCTTGCCGTGGGCGTCGGCATAGTTCTGTTCGATGAACGGCTCAAGCAGCTCATGGACCTTGGCGTGCAGGCCGCCCGTGACCTTGCCGGTCGCCTTGTCCTTCTTCAGTTCCCAGTCGCCCGGATGCTGGAAGTTGCTCATGATGTAGGTGAACCCGTTCACCTTGTCGACGGCGTGAAGGCCGGTGGATTCCGCACCGGCCGGGGTCGACAGGATACGGGTCAGTTCCTGAGTGTCGACATTATAGGCCCACAGGAAATTGTTCACATGCATGCCGCTGTCTTCACCGATGAACAAGGTGCGCATGTCCTCGTTGAACTTGATATTGTCCGGGTTGGCCACAAGATCGGGATCAGCGTAGTTGCCAAGCTCATCCTGTTGGGCCAGATCCTTGCCGACGACCACTGCATAAGTGTGAACCGGCACCCATTCGCTGTTGATTGCAGCGCCCTGGTCGTCGACCTGACCGCCCTCCAGCTTGTGCCCATAGACGATCCCCGCCGCTGGCCCTTCGACACGCACGCCCCCGGAGCCGTCCTTCATCGCGCCCTTGATGTAGCTCATGGCCGAATAGGCGATCTTGTCCCTGGCGTTGACCGTGGTGCCTTCCATCTTGGTAAAGCCCAGGCTGCCGCCCTTGACGGCCGCATAGCGGTGGGTTTCCAGAAAGGCAGCCGCCTTGTCCTGCCCGTCCACGAATTTGACCCACTGGGTCTTGCCGCTGAACGGAATGCGGGAGTAGCTGCCGTCTCCCGGGTCTTCGGTTTTGACATCGACAATGTCGGCGGCGGTCAGTGTGTCGGCCAGGGCCTTGATCTCATCACTGGTCGCATGGCCCAGATTGATCCAGGTGAGATCCGCCGTACCGCCATTTTCCGCCGTCAGCTGGTTCCACTTGGCCACATAAAGCGTGCCCGCATCAAGTTTGCGCGGTTCATCGGCAACAAACATGAACAAGCCGCCATTGGTGGCGTCATCGCCCATGAGCGCAGTGCGCTCGTCCGGCATCACCTGAACCAGCTCGTGGGAAATACGTCCCATGCAATAGTGCTTGGCAATGGTGCCGGTTCCATCCGGATGCACTGTGACTTCCGGCATATGTCCATAGTGATAGGGATTGGCCTTGTCCGCATCGCCATAAAGGTTCTTGCTATAGGCTTGGAAGGTCTTGTCCGTCTTGGCCTTGGTCGCGTCAGGCTCGTACTCCTCGCTCGACAGATGAGTGTTCCAGGGGGTGATGCTGGCGCCGCATGTGGTCCAAAGACCGTTGATCGGGCTGCTGTCCACCGGAAAATATTTGACGAGTTTCAGATGGCCGGTCTGCGGGTCCTGGTCCAGGGTCAGGACAGCCATGGGCGCCGGAAGCGTTTTGTAGGTGTTCTCGCCCGCAGCGTTTTCGCTCATATATTCAAACTGAACAACGTGGAAAACCGGATTGCCGGACACCCCGTCCACATTGGCATTTTCCAGCGTCAGGAGACTGCTGCCATCCGGGCAATCGGAGAAGAATTGCGGCTTTACGTCCCCTTCGGCCGAGGCGTCCAGGATCGGCTTGTTGTTGATGTCATAATAGCCGCCGGCGATGACCGTGCCGCCCTTGCCGTCCGGCACGCTCTGGCCGGTCACGAAAAAGGGCTGATAGCCAAGGTCGAAGCGCTTGGTGCTGCCGTCGGTAAACGTGACATCCATTGCCGATTTGACCAGCGTTTTCGCCATCTCGTCCGGCGCTTCCATAGACGGCGCGTCCATGCCGACAAACCGGGCGGACTTCAAGCTTGCCGAAACCGCATCCTGTGCGCCGAAGATGGACCCGATGGTACCGGCCGCAAGCGGCAGAACAGGCAGGCTTGCAGCCAATTTGAGCGCGTCCCGCCGGGACAAATCAATCTTGCCTTTCATCATATTGCTCCAATGATGATGGGTTGAGATAGAAAGCTGTGTGTCTGTCGATGGGAACGAAGGCAGGTGTTGTCTTGTTTGCGGCGATGGGACCACCGGTTTATGACGCGAGGGTGTCGATTAAATTTAATTAATACTTTGAACAGAAGCTTAGTTTTTGTAGCCGCCAAATAATTTTTGCTTTTCCAAAAAACTATTTCCAAAAAAGGCTAGACCAAAGAAGAATCTTACTTAAAGGCCCGGACCCAAAGGACTTTAAGGCGGTGATCAAGGCCATGACCACATCGGATTTGCCGCTCCAAAGCCGCAAAATGCCCTCAGGCTGCAGGGTGAAAAGGGCAGATTTTTAAGCTTCGCGCCCAAGGCCAGGCTGAACAATAATTAATGTCATCGGCCGTCTCCGCCGCCCTCCCGGCCCGCTATTCGCACATATTCAACCCTGCCACGAGGGGATGACACAGGAGGCCTTTTGCTCGAGAGTGGCCGCAAATTGCCCTTCGAAAGCCCCGAGCCCATGCCCATGCCACAAACCTATTTTCTCGCCTCTCGGGACTTCGACGCCTTTATTCAGGATGTGCGCGACACCTGCATGTTGCAGACCCACCATCAGGCTTATCACACGCTCCGGGCGGTTCTGCACACGTTCCGGGCCCATCTCACCGTCAAAGACGCCCTGCGCTTCGCCAATATCCTGCCCGCCGTCACCCGGGCAATTTTCGTTGAGGACTGGAGCCCGCAGGACCCACCGCTTCCTTTTCCGGAGCGGGCTGAGCTGATCCGGGAGGTCAAGTCTGTGCGTAAGGATCACAATCTCGCGCCTGACACGGCAATTGGGGATGTGGCCGCAGCGCTCAGGCGATCCTCGATGGATGAAAAAGACCTGGACCGGGTCCTGGCGGCATTGCCGGAAGCAGCCCGGGCGTTCTGGGCAGGGCCGGCTGCCCAAACAGCTCCATAAGAGGCCTGCCCGCCTGACAGCTTTGCCAAACCGCGACAGTCCACAGCCGGTCCCCTTGTGCAACCCGATAGACGTGCAACCCGATAGACTTTTCACACCCGTTTGCTAGAACGGGCCAGCATCAGCCGTCTTTGTCTTTTGAAGGGCTGGCAATTGATTGCGTACAAATGTATACGCCTGTCGGACCCCGTCCGGAACGGCCCCGCCCGTTTCCGCAGACGGCTATTCAAACTCTGGACCAAATGTCGAACACCGGGAACTGTGAGAACCATGGCCGATATCATCTACACCAAGGTCGACGAAGCGCCTGAACTGGCAAGCGCCTCGTTCCTGCCCATCATCCGCGCCTTTACAAAGGCTGCGGGACTGAGCATCGGCACCCGGGACATTTCCCTTGCAGCCCGCATTCTGGCCGCCTTTCCCGAGCACCTGAGCGATGCACAGAAACAGTCCGACGATCTGGCCGAACTCGGCAAACTGGTCAAAGAGCCCAGCGCCAATGTGATCAAGCTGCCGAACATTTCCGCCTCCCAGCCCCAGCTGAATGCCGCCATCAAGGAGCTTCAGGGTCAGGGTTACAAGCTGCCCGACTATCCGGCTGATGCCGCAACAGACGAAGACAAGGCCGTCAAGGCCAGGTATGACGCCATCAAGGGCTCGGCCGTGAACCCGGTTCTGCGTGAAGGCAATTCCGACCGCCGCGCCCCGAAGGCAGTCAAGGAATATGCCAAGAAGAACCCGCACCGGATGGGCGAATGGCTGCCCTCGTCCAAGACCCATGTTGCCACCATGGGCGCGGATGACTTCCGCTCCAACGAAAAGTCCGTCACCATCTCAGCCGCCTCCGCCGGCACGGCCCGGATCGAATTTGTGGGCCAAAACGGCGATGTGACCGCCCTGAAAGGCGACTGGCCGCTTGAGGAAGGCGACGTCATCGACGGCACCTTCATGAGCGTCAAGGCTCTGAAAACCTTCCTGGAAAAGGAAATTCAGGACGCCAAGGACCAGGGCATCCTGTTCTCCCTGCACATGAAGGCGACGATGATGAAGGTCTCTGACCCGATCATCTTCGGCCATTGTGTCGAGGCCTTCCTGAAGGACGTGTTTGCCAAACATGCCGCCACCTTTGCCGACCTTGGCGTCAACCCGGATCTTGGAATTGGCGATCTGGAGGCCAAGGTAGCCAGCCTTCCTGCAGACAAACGCGCGGAGGTTGAGGCCGACCTGAAAGCGGCTCTGGACACCGGCCCGGCCATGTACATGGTCAACTCCGACAAGGGCATCACCAACCTGCATGTCTCTTCCGATGTGATCATCGATGCGTCCATGCCCGCGCTGATCCGCGCAGGCGGCAAAGGCTGGGGGCCGGACGGGAAGGAAGGCGATGCCAAATGCGTCATTCCGGACAGCTCCTATGCGGGCGTCTATTCCGCCGTTATTGATTTCTGCCGGGAAAACGGCGCCCTCGATCCGGCCAAAATGGGCACCGTGCCCAATGTGGGCCTGATGGCCCAGAAGGCCGAGGAATACGGCTCCCACCCTCAGACCTTCAAGGCCCCCGCCAACGGCACCATCCGCGTGGTCGATGCGGCCGGCACGCCCCTGATTGAGCACACGGTGGAAGCTGGCGACATCTGGCGCGCCTGCCGCACCAAGGATGCCCCGATCCGGGACTGGGTGAAACTTGGCGTCACCCGCGCCCGCCTGTCCGGCATGCCGGGTGTCTTCTGGCTCGACAAGACCCGCGCCCATGATGCGGAGCTGATCAAAAAGGTAGAGGCCTATCTGCCGGAGCACGACACGACCGGCCTGGACCTGAAGATCATGGCCCCCGCGGAAGCCGCCGCGTATTCCACGGCGCGCATTGCCAAGGGCGAGGATACGATCTCTATCACCGGCAACGTGCTGCGCGACTACCTGACCGATCTCTATCCGATCCTGGAAGTCGGCACCTCTGCCAAGATGCTGTCCATCGTGCCGCTGATGAATGGCGGCGGCCTGTTTGAAACCGGTGCGGGCGGCTCCGCCCCCAAACATGTGCAGCAGCTGCAGGAAGAAAACTACCTGCGCTGGGATTCGCTTGGCGAGTTCTGTGCCCTTGGCGCCTCGCTCGAACATTTGTCCAATGTCACCGGCAATGCCAAGGCCCAGCTTCTGGCCGAGGCCCTCGACACAGCCATTGAGCAGCTGCTCGACAATGATAAGTCCCCGGCCCGCCGGGTTGGCGGCCTCGACAACCGCGGCAGCCATTTCTACATCGCCCTTTACTGGTCCAAGGCCCTGGCCGCCCAGGACACGGATGGGGAGCTGAAAGCGCATTTCTCGCCAATTGCCGACGCGCTCTCCGCCAATGAAGACAAGATCGTTGGTGAACTGAACGGGGTTCAGGGCAGCCCGGCCGACACCGGCGGATATTACCATGCGCCTCAGGCCAAGGTTGACGCGGTGATGCGCCCCAGCGCAACGCTGAACGGCATCATTGACTGACCCTAAGGAACATCAGCAAGACAGAAAGGGCGGCTCTGGCCGCCCTTTTTTCAAAAGGCGCGTCGAAGCGGAGCTTCCTGTGCGGCCTGAAAGCAAGGACATCGCAGCCCTCCAGTGTTTGAGAGCCAAATGCGGTTCACCGGATTTGCCTTTTGCGGCCTGAAATCCCACATTTGACCGCAAGAGACAAAGGGGGTGAAACCGGAAGACCGCGGCTCGCCCGTCGCAGGAAAGATGCGATACGCTCAAAGTGATTCAACCAGACTTCAGGGACTGTTTCCGTGACCACCGAAAAGCGCAACTATGCCAGAACCGTCACCAACGGCGCCAAGGAGGAATTTACGATCCGGACCCCGGCGGACGATCCGCGTGATCTCAACTGGTGGGCCGATACCTGCCTGATGTTTCAGGCCTTGAGCGACGGTGACATGTCGACCCTTCAGTCCGGTGTCAAACTGATTGACGAGGACGATATCCCGGTCATCGTGACAGAAACGGACAGCGTTACGGATGAGCTTTACACCCGCCTGTCCTTTCTGGGCTACATGCAGCTTGACCCGGACGCGCTTCCCGAGGAAGTGGCCGAGCTCCTGCACTCTCATACGGTGACGGAGTACGGGCAGAAACATCTGCCAGACTTTTTCGGTGCCCAGCTGTCACTGGAAGAGCAACTGGACGGAAATCTGGCCGCCCTTCGTACCTTCATGGAAGCCTATGCTCCCATGTGGGACTATCAGGACACCCTGCCCCTTGACCATCTGCTGGCGCTTCGCCATTTTTTCTCCCATCCAAAACACGCTCTCAAAAATGACTTGGAGGGCGACACCTCAAAGATCTTCGAGCTGTTTAAGGACCTCGGTCTTGTAAACGAAGTGGAAGACAAAAATCTGGTGGCCCCCAGCCTGTTCGGCGCCACCACCATTCCATTCCTGCTGGACATCCTGATCCACGCAAAAGGCGGCGACCGGCTGCATTGATGCCCCGCGAGTGCTGCACGTCCTCCAAGAAGGCCCCAGAATGAAAACCGCCATCAGCGCCATATTGTTCGACAAGGACGGCACGTTGCTCGACTTTGACGAAGCCTGGATCCCGGCCTATGACACGGCCTCCCTGTTTGCCGCCAAGGGGGATGCGGCCCTGGCCGAGCGGTTTTTGGCGGCGACCGGCCTGAACCGGGCCAGCGGCACCTGTGCGGCCGGATCGCTGCTGGCGGCCGGAAATTCGGCCGAAATCGCCGCCGCCTGGATCGCCCTTGGCGCCGCGTTTCCCGCTGACAGTCTGGCGGCAGAGCTCGACCGCATCTTCAGCGAACGCATGACCGGCGCCCCGGCCCTGCCCGGTCTTGCCGGCGCCCTGGATGTTCTGAAAGACAGGGGCTTGCGGCTAGGTGTCGCCTCAAGTGACAGCGAAACGGCCATCCGCAAGTTCCTGACCGGAAGCGGCCTGATCTCCCGGTTCGAGTTCCTGTGCGGCTATGACAGCGGCCATGGCCCCAAGCCCGAACCCGGCATGGTGCATGCCTTTGCGAAGGCCACCGGCCTGCCCCCGGCCAGAATTGCAGTCATCGGCGACAACACCCATGACCTGCACATGGCCAGATCCGCCGGGGCCGGACTGGCGCTTGGTGTGCTCACCGGCACGGGCAGTCATGCAGACCTGGCACCGCTGGCCGATGCGGTGCTGACCAGTGCCGCAGACCTGCCCATTTTTTTGACATGACCACCAGACAGGTGCAACCGGCTTGCCCGGACAGCGCTGGTCTTGCGCATTCGTCTTTTATTGTATACAAGCGCACACAATAAAATTCCGCTACAAATCGGTGTCATAGTCCCGGGCACATCCCGGTCTGCGGACCGGTTCACCGTTCCAGTCCCCAAATCCCGCGAGGCAGTTCCCCAATGGCAAAGATCAAAGTTGATAATCCGGTTGTCGAGCTCGACGGCGACGAGATGACCCGCATCATCTGGGCCTTTATCAAGGACAAGCTGATCCACCCCTATCTAGACGTGGATCTGCTCTATTATGACCTGTCGATTCAGAAGCGCGACGAGACCGACGATCAGATCACGGTCGACGCGGCGGAGGCGATCAAAGAACACGGGGTCGGCATCAAATGCGCCACCATCACCCCGGACGAAGCCCGCGTGGAAGAATTCGGCCTGAAGCGCATGTACCGATCGCCAAATGGCACGATCCGCAACATTCTGGGCGGGGTGATCTTCCGCGAGCCGATCATCATGCAGAACGTGCCGCGTCTGGTGCCGGGCTGGACCCAGCCGATCATTGTTGGCCGTCACGCCTTTGGCGACCAGTACCGGGCCACGGACTTCACTTTCCCCGGCAAGGGCAAGCTGACCATCAAATTTGTCGGCGAAGACGGCACGGAAATCGAGCGCGACGTCTTTGACGCCCCTTCCGCCGGTGTGGCCATGGCCATGTACAATCTGGACGATTCGATCCGCGACTTTGCCCGCGCGTCCATGAACTACGCCCTGCAGCGCAAGGTGCCCTGCTATCTCTCCACCAAAAACACGATCCTGAAAGCCTATGATGGCCGCTTCAAGGACCTGTTCCAGGAGACCTATGAGGCCGAATTCAAGGAAAAATTCGCCGATGCGGGCATCTGGTACGAGCACCGGCTGATCGACGATATGGTCGCCTCGGCCCTCAAATGGTCCGGCGGCTATGTCTGGGCCTGCAAGAACTATGACGGCGACGTCCAGTCCGACACGGTGGCGCAGGGCTTCGGTTCTCTCGGCCTGATGACGTCGGTTCTGATGACCCCGGATGGCAGAACGGTCGAAGCCGAGGCCGCCCATGGCACGGTGACCCGCCACTTCCGCCAGCACGAAAAGGGCGAAAGCACCTCCACCAACTCCATCGCCTCGATCTTCGCCTGGACGCGGGGCCTTGCCCACCGGGCCAAGCTTGACGGCAATGACAAGCTGGCCCGCTTTGCCAAGACCCTGGAAACCGTATGCATCAACACGGTGGAAGCTGGCTATATGACCAAGGATCTGGCCCTTCTGGTCGGCCCCGAGCAGGCCTGGCTGACCACCACCGGCTTCCTGGACAAGATCGACGAGAACCTGTCCAAGGCCATGGCGGACCGCTGAGACCAACCGCTCGACAAAAGTTGCGGGACACCCTTTCCAAGACGGACGTCCCGCCTCTTTCGACCTGTCGCCCCTTGGGCAGAAAGCCGATTGTCCCCTGCTTCCGTCCGCTGTAGCATTCGGGCATTGTGAGGGAGACAACCACGGTGCTGTCCATCAAGCAGTTGCGCACAGCACTGATCGGCCCGCTCGATCTTGACCTTCGCGAAGGCACCTGTACTGCCATTCACGGCCCGTCCGGTGCGGGCAAATCCCTATTCTTGCGCGCCATTGCTGATCTTGACGACAATTCCGGCGCCATCTGCCTGAACGGCCTCCCCAGATCCACGTTCTCTGCGCCCGGCTGGCGGCGCAAGGTCGCCTATGTGCCAGCCGAAAGCGGCTGGTGGGCGGACCGGGTCGCAGACCACTTTGCCGGGCAGGACGGTCTAGCCCCGTTGCTGGACGCCGTCGGGCTGAAAAAGGCCCTGTCCTGGCAGGTCAGCCGCCTGTCCACCGGAGAAAGGCAACGCCTTGCCCTGATCCGGGCCCTTCAGCTCCAACCAAATGTGCTTTTGTTGGATGAACCTACCTCGGCCCTGGACCCGCCAACCACCGCCAAGGTGGAAGCGCTGCTGCGGGCGCAGATGGAGGCCCAATGCACGATCCTTATCGTCACCCATGACCC
This sequence comes from Roseibium sp. AWQ4_290, assembly GCF_056160985.1. Lineage (NCBI taxonomy): Bacteria > Pseudomonadati > Pseudomonadota > Alphaproteobacteria > Hyphomicrobiales > Stappiaceae > Roseibium > Roseibium sp. AWQ4_290. The sequence goes on along the minus strand of NZ_JBSWYG010000007.1, from coordinate 1,139 downwards.
GGATCAGCCCGCCCGCCTGGGGGCCCGGCAGATGCGCATGCGCTCAGGGCGTCTGGAGCCATCTGCGCCTGGAGAGGCTGCGGCATGACCAGCTATGTAACACTCTCCTATTGGGATCTCGCGGCAGCGTCGGTCTTTTTGCTTGTAAATGCCGGTCTATCTCTTGCCCTCAGCCTCGGGCTCACCAGAACGCTGGTTGTTTCGGCACTGCGCATGACCGTTCAGTTGCTGCTTGTGGGACTTGTTCTGAAGGCGATCTTCTTCACCGCCTCCTTCTGGTGGACCCTGCTGGCCGCCGCCGTAATGGGCGCGTTCGCGGCCCGGGAAATCTGGGCCCGGCAGGACCGGCGCCTGTCCGGCCTGTGGGGCCCCGCCTTTGGCAGCGGGGCCTTGCTTCTGGCCGGAATTCTGGTCGCCGCCTATGCGCTGGCCGGACAGATCCGCCCTGATCCGGTCTGGCTGCCGCAATATTCGCTGCCCCTGTTCGGCATGATCCTGGGCAGCACCATGACCGGCATCAGCCTTGGCCTCGACACTTTGCACACGGCTCTTTTCAAGGGAAAGATGGAAGTGGAAGCGCAGCTTCTGCTGGGCAGGACCCGCTGGGAAGCCACCCGGCCCTGCCTGCGCGCTGCGCTGCGCTCAGGCTTCACACCGATCATCAATGCCATGGCCGCAACCGGCGCTGTCTCGCTGCCCGGCATGATGACCGGCCAGATCCTGTCCGGCATTGATCCGCAGGAAGCCGTCAAATACCAGCTGATGATCATGTTTCTGCTTGGCGGAGCCACCGGTCTGGGCGTTCTGACAGCAACCTTTGCAAGCCTGTGGCGGCTGACCGATGCGCGGCACAGGCTCCGGCTGGACCGGTTGACGGGAGGCCTCTCATGATCACTCTTTATGGTTCTGATTCACTACTGTCCGGGAAAATTCTGATTTAGGATAAAAAAGGTCCGTTTTGTAAGGAGATCGTCTAGAATCTTGGTTGCAACGCCTGATTCAGAATCTCTCCCAAAAACGGACCCAAGAATGACCCTAAGCGTTTTTCATCAGATCATAAAGCATCTTCCCCGCCGCCAGATCAATTCCCTCACCGCAGCCTATGCGAGTGACAAATGGTGTAAGCGATTTTCCACTTT